>CAYLXJ010000017.1:8871-14042 GCA_964387385.1 uncultured Pirellulales bacterium | reverse complement strand
GACTGAGGCGGTGAGCTGACGCCATAGTCCGGTGGAGCCGTATTTCTGCTCCCAGTCCGGGCCTTCGTATTTATCGATTTGTTCGAGAAATGATTGCTGTTGACTCGCATACTGTTCGAGCTGGTTTCGAGCCGTTTCGGCTATTCCGCAGAAAAATGTCCTGTCCTTATTGCTGAGCAATCGGCCCGACAGGTCGAACTGCATTCGCAGCATAAGGGTTTCGTTTTCAAATTTTTCCCATTCGAGTTTCGAGGCGATGATAATCTGCTTTATAGATTCAGGTGAGGGTGGATTTGCAAAAGAGGTAGTTATCAAAAGAAGAATAAAAATGAACAGCCGGATGATATTACCTGCTCGAATCATCGGTTGATTCCTCTGTCAATCTGAAGGTAATATCGTTGAGGCCGATGCCGACGAAAACGTTGTAGATTCTGGCGAGGTTCTCCCATTTTACGTCAGGGTCGCATACGATTTCGACGGGGTCGGAGGCGTATCGTTTCTGGTCAAGAAGGCACTGTCTGGTTTTTTCAATCAGGGTTGCAAGTCCGGGTTCAGGATTTTGTGCGGGTATGTCCGCGACGTATGACGGGCCGATTTGAACGCGACAGCCGGTATCGCCTTGTGAGATTTGAATGAGAAGCGGCTCGGGTTTGCCGACCGATTGGACGCCGAAGCCGGCGGCTGCAAGCTGCATAGGCAGAAAATCCTCTTTTGGCCTCCACTTCGCCGCGACGAGGAAGAAAATCAGGAGCAGGAAAATCATATCAATCATCGGCGCCATTCGCAGGCCGAGGATTGGACGACGGCGGACGTTTTTGTTTATGTGTCCAAATATATCCACGCTTTCCTCCGTGACAGCAAAGATAAAAATTAACCGCAGTTTTCTTTGATGAATTCAGCGCCTTTTTGCAGGGCCTTTTTGTTAAGCGGTATTGTAACGTGGTAGCGTTCGGCCAGGACATCGGGCAGGCAGTCGGCTGCTAAATCGGGGCTTAAAAGGCCGCGTTTCTGCAGGTAAGCGCCGAGGGCGACCATATTGGCGACCTTTTTGCTGCCGAGCCCTTGGGCTATATCGTCGGCGGGCAGGCGGACTACTTCGATTGAGTCATCAAGAGTAGGCGTCTCATTGATTAGCGAGCTATTCATAATGAGCAGGCCGCCTTTTTTGAGGCGCGGGCCGAATTTATTCAGCGAGGCGTTATTCATTGCGATTACAGTATCGGGCGAATCGATAACGGGCGAGGAAATGGCTTCTTGCGCGATGACGAGCATACAATTTGAAGTGCCGCCGCGGACTTCCGCGCCGTAAGAAGGCATTAAAGTTACTTCCTTGCCTGCCTTAGATGCGGCCTGAGCAAGCAGTTTGCTCGCGAGGATAATCCCCTGCCCGCCGAACCCGGCGATAACGACTTGTTCGCAGGAGCCGTTTGTCTGCATCCTTTAACCCTTTAATCTGCCCAAAGGGAAGACCTTGGTCATTTCGTTTTGAATATGGAGCATAGCATCCGGCGGCGACAATCGCCAGTAGGTCGGGCAGGGACTAAGCAATTCAACAAAAGAAAGGCCCTTGGCGTTATTCATTTGCAGTTCGAAGGCGTGTTTCAATGCGGCCTTGGCCTTGCGGATATGGGCTGGGCTTGCGAGGGCGCATCGCTCGATATAGGTCGCGCCGGGTAATACCGCAAGCAGTTCGCTGACCTGTAAGGGGTAGCCCTGGCCGTCGGCTTTTCTTCCTTCGGGAGTGGTCGCGGTTACCTGGCCTAACATTGTGGTGGGGGCCATCTGGCCTCCGGTCATTCCGAAGACAGCGTTATTAATGAAGACGACTGTGAATTGTTCTGCCCTGTGTGCGGCGTGAATGATTTCGCCCGTGCCGATGGCGGCCAGGTCGCCGTCGCCCTGATACGAGAAGATGATTTTATCCGGATGGGTCCGTTTCATACCCGTAGCGACGGCCGGCGCCCTGCCGTGGGCGACCTCGACCATATCGACGTCTAAATAATCGTAAGCGAGAACCGCGCAGCCGACGGGGGCTATGCCGATGGTTTTACCCTGAATGCCCAACTCGTCGATGATTTCGCAAATAAGCCGATGGGCGATACCGTGTCCGCAGCCGGGGCAGTAATGCGTCGGGCAATCTTTAAGCGATATAGGCCTTTTATAAATTTTTTGCATCATATTATTTCTTCGGTTTTACCGTTAACTGCCGGATTTGTTCGAGGACCTGTTCTACGGTCGGGATTCCGCCGCCGGGCCTGCCCCAGAATATGACAGGGGCTTTACCGGCTACGGCTAATCGAACGTCCTCGACCATTTGTCCGCAGCTCATTTCGACAACGAGGAATATTGGCAGCTTTTCCGAGGCCTTGCTGATTTGCCCGGACGGGAAAGGCCAGAGCGTAATCGGTCTTATTAGACCGACCTTTATACCGAGCGTTCTGGCTTTATCAATCGCGCCGCCGGCGATTCGCGCCGCGATGCCGTAAGCTACGATAACTATGTCGGCTTCATCGACCTTATATAGAACGCAGCGTATTTCATATTTTTCGATTTGCCTGTATTTGGCCTGCAGGTCGTAATTGTGCTGCTCGACTGCGCCATCCGCAAGCCACAGCGAGCGGACGATATTCTGTTTTCGGCCCTCCGCGCCGGTCAATGCCCAGTCCTTTTCGGGCAATTTAGGCCGAGGTTTCTTCGTGATAGTAACTGGCTCCATCATTTGACCTAAAATGCCGTCAGCTAAAATTATGACCGGTATTCGGTATAGGTCTGCCAAATCTAACGCGAGGGGCATAATATCGACGAGTTCCTGAACGCTTGAGGGGCCGAAAACGATACAGTGATAATCGCCGTGTCCGCCGCCTTTTACTGACTGAAAATAGTCGCCCTGCGAGGGGGCTATATTTCCTAAGCCGGGGCCTCCCCGCATAACGTTGACGATGACACAGGGCAGTTCCGCCGCCGCCAGATAGCTTATGCCTTCCTGCATCAAACTGATGCCCGGGCTTGAGGAGGTTGTCATAGTTCGTTTGCCCGTGGCAGATGCGCCGAATACCATATTTATAGCGGCCAGCTCGCTTTCGGACTGAATAAAGACCCTGCCCTCTTCGGGCATCCTTTTGGACATATACGCGGCGACTTCATTCTGCGGCGTGATAGGGTAGCCGAAATAGGCGTCCAGCCCCGCCTGTATGGCCGACTCCGCCATCGCCTCATTTCCGCACATTAAAATTCGTTCACTCATATTTTCAGCCACAGAGATTATTAGCCACAGAGCACACAGAGATAAAAAAGAATAAAGGCGGAAGTTTGTAGGGCGGGGTAAACCCCGCCGATTTGTAGGGTGTGCTGTGCACACCATTTTTTGAAATCATGCTAATCCGTTTCTCTTTCATTATTATCTTATACAGCCAATCCTTCCTTTTTCACGTTCAAAATAAATGGCGAGTCGTAGTTATCATACAAACGTTCAGGAATTACGATAACCGAAACAAGCTCGCCTTTTTCGAGGAGTATATCAAACAAAAGGTCGCTTAAACTTTCTCTTACTTCAATAGGATTTAGCGACTGGTCAACTATAACAAGCACGTCTATATCCGAATCTTTTGTGTGCTCGTTCCGGGCATAAGAACCGTACAAGAAAACCTTTTTAATTCCTGCCCCATACTTCGTTGCCAGATGCGTTTTTATCTGATTTATCAAGAATTTAATTCTTCTGTCCATGATATTTCATTTTTTAAATTGTATCTCGGAATTTAACTCACAAATAGGCCTACTCATTTCTATCAAAAATCTTCCTTCCTACTCCTTTTCTTTTAAAGGATCTTAGTGTTGGGCCTCTTCGTTCATCCTGCTCTTTGCTTATGACAGGTTTTAGATTTTTATAATCAGCGCGCCAAATTTCACAAACCTCATATTCGTGGCTAAGCAGACAAAGCAATGCATAATCAAATTTATGATTTGAAAACCGACTAATACGCCCAATGTCTCGTAGCATGCCTTCTGTTTCACTTCTACGAGTTTTAATTTGAACCAACTTTCCCCTTTTATCAATTGCATCAAATCCTTCTGTTCGAGGTTCTAATACTAAACGAAGCCCCAGCAGATGGCAGGTCAATATTTCTCCAACTTCACCTGTAATACCGAGTTTTCGCTTTCCACATAATGTGCTTTCATAATCTAAAGCTATGCTAATAGCTTGTTTGAGTTTCTTAACAAGCTTTGACATTGTTCCATTACCGCACATCAGGATTCTTTCGCTCATCGGTTTTCTTTGATTAAGTCAGGTTTGGTCTTTCGGGCTGATTTTGAGTTAGCTGTATCGTTTTCGCGGAAGACCTCGATTGCGGCGTCGGGGCAGACGACGGCGCAATTGGCGCAGCCGGTGCAGCCCGGATTAGCCGCCGCAGCGGGGAAGTAACCCTTGCTGTTTGCCTTGTCTGAAATCGCGATTACGTTGTGGGGGCATACGGTAACGCAAAGCGTGCAGCCCTTGCAGCGTTCAGCATCAATTATGATTTTACCTGCCATTTGGGGCATTATACGAAATATATACGGCGTCTGTAAAGGAAAGTTGGCCAGAAGGTATCAGAAGCCGGGTTTGAGGAAGAGGTAATAGAGGCGGCCTTCCTGATAGGTCTGGCCGGCGAGTTTACCTGCTTCATCGCCCACGCCGAGGTAAATATCACATCGGCCGGCGGCGCGGATTGCGCCGCCTGTGTCCTGGTCGAGGGCGAAGCCGGCGAACGGGTCTGTATAGATTGTATTACCTATCTGACGGGGCAGTTTGGTTGTGAAAAAGGTCAGGCAGGCGCGAGGGTAGATTGATTTGTCGGTGGCGATGGTCCTGTAGGGTATGACCGGCTCATTCAAACTGCCGCGGGGGGTAGTGTCAGAGGTCTGCTTAAAGAAAACGAAGCGAGGATTGAGCTGAGTGTATTGGCGGACAAGCGATGAGTTGGCCTTGAAATAATCAATCAAAGCCGCGAGGTTAACGCGGTCGGGGGGGATTTTGCCCTCGCTGATAAGCTGTTTTATGATGCTGTTGTATTCGTGGCCGTTGTTCGCGGCGTAACCGAATGTAACGAGCTGCCCGTCAGCCATACGAATAATTGCCGAGCCCTGTACCTGAGCGACATAGCATTTGAACGGGTCGTCGAGCCAGACAACTT
>CAYLXJ010000017.1:2148-8861 GCA_964387385.1 uncultured Pirellulales bacterium | reverse complement strand
GACCAGACGCAGGGCTTTCCGTAACAGGGAGTTGACCTGCCCGGATGTAGCTCGGCCGGGTAGAACGATCCCGTAATAATTCATCCCCCATATGAGTGTATCGCCTAGCCAGACAACTTCCTGACCTTGTAACATATTGGTATTTTCAATTTCGGCGCGTGCGGGGTAGGGTGTAATCTGGCCATCTGCGCTGCGTCTTCCGAGGATTTGGCCGTTCTCGCCTTTAACGAGGTCATCGGGTTGTCTGTAAAGGGGGTATTGGAATTTAACTGTTTTTGTAAGTGAGCCGTCGAAAATGGGGGTGTAATAGCCGGTGAAAAGGACTGTGCCCGCATCGTCACAGCCGACGGATTCATATACGTCGAATTTCTGACGGATTGCATCGTTAAGCGATCTGCCTGTCAAACCTGAATTGAGCAGGTCTTTGAACGCCGTAAGCGAGCGGACTGCATCGTCGTGGGTGATGTTGGCGTATGGGTAAAATCGCTGACTCGATGGCTTTTTTAGGTAATTGAGAGAATTATCAATGGCAGTGGAAAGGTTTGCCACATTGTGGCAGGCGTTTGTGAAATCGGGGATATCAGCGGGGTTTGTGATTTTTCGCAGAGCCAACTGGCCTGGCGCAAGGGGCTTGTCATATTGAGGAGGAACAGGAACGTATGTTTGCGGTTTATGACAGCCGAATACCGTAAGGACAAGGGCCGTCAAAACCAATGATAACAGTATTTTGTTTGTCATAGGTTTTGTTTCCTGAAATATTAAAGTTTATCTCAAGGTCTTATAAATAATGAATCGGTGATACAGGGATTGATTCTTTAACGATATGACAAAAAAGAATGGTTCGACCCATTCGACAAACTCAGGGCAGGCAAGCTCGCCATAAAATAAGAAGGAGTATCACAGGGGTCTCACGAGCACCCACACCCAAAATGCCCTAAGAGAGCCGCGCAATGATACTCCTTGTATCGAAAACATCTGAACCCGCTGAAGTATCGATTTGAGACGGGTGCAGATGATAAAAAGCGAAAATCTTAATTGCATATTACCTTAAAATCATTATTTCGGTCAATCAGAGTATGCCTGATTTTAATGGTAAAAATCCCTGATTTTGGCGCATTAACTTTCAGAATCAGGCACAAAAAGGGAATTATTTTTCGAGGGGTGTAATCCCTTTACGAATTGCGTATTTAGTAAGCTCGGCGATAGTGTGAATATTGAGCTTGCCCATCATCTGTCGGCGATGCGTCTCGACGGTTTTAACGCTGATGTGCAGTTTCTGAGCGATTTTTTTAGTGGAGTTGCCTTCTGCCATAAGCTGAAGGACCTCGCGTTCCCTGTCACTTAGGACATCAGGGCCTGCGAAGCCGGCCTTTGAGAGCCGAAAGACATAGTCCTCGAGGACGACGCCTGAAATCGCGGGGCTAAGATATGTCTTGTTATCGATGACTGTACTTATGGCTTTGGCAAGCTCGTCGAAGGCGCAGTCCTTGAGCAGGTAGCCCGAGGCGCCGCTTTTTAGCATCTCGGCAACGAACATCGAATCGGAATGCATCGACAAGGCGATGATTTTGATGTCCGGGGAGCTTGATAGAATTTGTTTTGTCGCCTCGACGCCGTTTAGGTCGGGCATCGTGACATCCATAATTACGACGTCCGGAGCGGTTTCCGCGGCGAGGCGGACGGCGCTTCTGCCGTCTTCGGCCTCTGCGACGACCTCCATATCCTGTTGTTTTTCGAGCAGCGAGCGAAGACCCTGGCGGATTATTTTGTGGTCGTCAGCCAAAAGGACTCTTATGCTCATCTGTGTTACTCCTGCAAAAAGAAGCTTTTATGAAGTTATTATCTCACAAGCTCAGGTCAGCTTCAAGCGCGTTTTTGCGGGTTTATTATTATTTTTAAGCAGGGGTGCAAACAGCATAACTTTTGTGCCGCGGGAAGGTTTTGAACGAATTTCGATTTTTCCGCCGATGAAATTAAGCCGTTCGCGGATATTAAACAGGCCGAAACCGCCCTTTGTATAGTCGCGTGTGCCTATTCCTGATGCATCGAAGCCGGCGCCTTTGTCTTCGACAATAATACGGATTGTGTTGCGAATTTTTTTAGTAGTGATTCGGGCTTTGGCAGTTTTGGCGTGTTTTGCGACGTTGACTAAAAGTTCGCGGACCGCCTGGAATAGCATAACGGTGACATCATTGTCGAGCGGTTTGGCCAGGCCATCGTCGATAAAATCGACTTTCAGGCCGAAACGTTTTCCTGCCTGTCGTGCCAGCCAGCCGAGGGCCGCCTCGAAGCCAAGCTCATACAGGACCGGCGGGCTGACCTCAAAGGTAAGCGAGCGGGTGTCTTCTATTGCCTGTGCGATTAAATCATTAATTTCGCGCATTTGTTTTGCACGGTCCTGAGTCGAGGCGGTGTCAGCAAGGGCAGCGAGCTTGATTTTCGATATGGCAAGGTTCTGCGCGATGTGGTCATGCAGTTCGGTGGCGATGCGTCGCCTGAGGCGTTCTTCGGCCAGGGAAAGCTGCGAGGCCAGCGAGCGCAGCTGTTCCTGATAGTCGAGCAGTTTTTCTTCCGCCTCTTTGCGTTTTGTGATGTCCTGGACGGTGCCTTCATAATAAAGAACTTTGCCCTTTGCATCTCTTTCGACGTGAGCGCTTTCGGAAACAAAAAGTTTTGACCCGTCACGTTTTAACCATACCGATTCAAGACCGATGATTCTGCTCTGCTCTTCGACGCGCTTTTTGAAGACCCAGCGGGGGGTTGAGATATCAATACCCTCTTTTTCAAGGTTAAGCCGGGACAGTTCTTCGAAGGAATCGTAGCCGAGCATTTTTATCAGCGATGGGTTAGCCAGGAGTATTCGGCCGCCGGGCGTGGTCCTGTAGAACCCAACGACGGTATGATCGAAAATTGTTTTAAAACGCTGTTCAGTCCTGCGGAGCGTCTCTTCGGCCTGCCTGCGTTCCGCGATTTCTTTTTTCAGCTGCTCTACCGCTTCTGCGAGGTCGGCAGTCCTTTGCTGGACTCTGGATTCCAGCTCATCTCTTGCTTTTTGAAGCTCCTGCTGTGCCTTCTTGTGTTCCGTAACGTCTCTTATGATTCCCTGTGTGCCCAGGACGGCGCCATCCTGTTTAACGAGCGAGGAGACCAGTTCGATGAAGATGCTGGAGCCATCTTTTTTTTGGGCCTCAAGATTTAAAGAGCCATGCTCGGCACCTTTTAGTTTTTCGGAAAATTTCTTCCGGGCTTTCGGAACTTCGGATTTCTTAAGGAAGCGTTTGAAGTGTTTGCCAATCATTTCCTCCGGCTGAAAGCTGAATATCCTTACGGATGCGGGCGAGACGTACGTTATGACGCCTTTGGCGTCGGTAGTGTAAATCATGTCGAAACTTCTTTCGACCAGTCCTCTGAATTTTTCTTCGGCGTGGCGGATGGATTCTTCTGAGTTTTTGGCCTCAGTGATATCATACATAACACCCTGAAGGCACAGGGGCTTTCCCCGGGGGTCTTTTACAATCCTTGCGTCGTCGCGAATCCACACGGCCCGTTTGTTTTTTGCCGTCATCCGATATTCACAGGTAAAAGGCCGGCCGGTTTTTTTAGATGCCGACAGTTCGGACAGGACGCGTTTGCGGTCGCCGGGGTGAAGCATTTTTCGCCAGAGGTCGGGATTGGCTTTGTAGTCGGCGGGGGACACGCCGAGTATTTCTTTTACCTGCGGGCTTACGTAAAGCGTGGTGCTGGCCTTATCGAGGGCCGCTGTATAAGTGATTGCCGGAAGCTGCTCGACCAGGAGGCGATACCTTTGCTCGCTTTCCTTGAGGGCCTCGTCGTCTTGTTTGTGCTGTGTTACGTCTGTAAAAAAGCCGACCAGGCAGGGCTTGTTGTCTATCGTGACGCAGGTCGCGTTGATGTCTGCGTAGAACATGGAGCCGTCCCTGCGAAGGCAGGGCATATTGTGCGTTACATCTCTTTGGCCGCGAATTTTATCAGCGAAGTCGCGCCCGATGTCGGGCAGGACTTCGCTGGGATGTATATCTTTTACGCTCAATTTTGTAAATTTCTCAGCGGTATATCCGAACATTCTGCAGGCGGCAGGATTTACATATTTGTACCGTTTTGTTTTTGCGTCCGCTACGATTATTCCTTCACGGGCCGTCTCGAATATCGCCTCGTATCTTGCCTCGGATTCCAGAAGGGCAAGCTGTGCTTTCTTGTGTTCGGTAATATTTCGGTTTGAGCCGATGATGCCGATTATCCTTCCCGAGTCGTCGCGCAGAGGTATTTTTGCCACAAGCGTCCAGAAGGTCTGTCCAGCGGAGTTAACGGTAAACTGTTCATCGTTTATAAGAGGGACGCCTGTACGGATTATCTTCCGCTCTTCGTTGCGGAATTTGCGTGCGTCTTTTGGCCGGCAAATGTGAAAATCGGTCTTGCCGATAAGCTCTGCGGGAGTTTTAAACCTGGTAATTTTAACTACGGCCTTGTTGCAGAAGACGAATCTCCCGCGAGTATCCTTGACGTATATCTGGTCAGGGAGGCAATCCATAAGCGGCTGGAGGGGCCTGAGCTTTTCTATAAGGCGTTGGTTGATTTTGGTATTTTTGTCCATATTTTTAACTGCTGTCAGCGACGGCTGTTTATTTTTCCAGGCCGAATGTTTTCAGCCAGAGTTCGGTTTCACTTTCAGTCAGCCCGCCGCGTTTGCCGGGCGGTTCTTTTGCCGGTTTTCGCTTGTTCAATCGGGTTTTCACATTTTCCCAGAAGTCCTCGGATTTTATCGAGGCTGCCTTTCTCGACGAGGCAGCGTCCCGCAATCTGCGGTCGCTGCTTACTATAGTCAATAGTTTCGGCGCGGTGCTGTCCCGGATTTTATGTTCTATTATTGTATCGCAGTCGCAGGACCTTCCTGAAAAGCTAACAGATAAATTCTTTATGTTATGAAATTCGGTTTTGTTCGGCGGGCCGGCTCCGTCAAAAACGATTTCGCCATTTTGACGCGTCAGGCCGAAGAAACAAGCGAGGATACGACACATAGATAAGTCAGTTATTGAAGTGTTTTCTTCGGTGTTTTGTATGGCCCAAAGCAGATTGTGCCCGTCGATGATAATCTGCATTGGTCAATTTTCCGCGGAAAACCTTATTTCGCCGCCGACGATTGTCTTAACGATTTTGCCCTTGACTTTCCAGCCGTGGTAGGGGCAATTTCTCGATTTCGAGCGGAATTTGCCGGTGTCAATTTTGTATTCGGCGTCAGGGTCGATTATTGTAACGTCGGCCTGTTTGCCTATGGTCATAGTTCCCTTATCGACGCCGATTATTTTGGCCGGTCTTTCTGTCATCAGCCGTATCAGACCGGGCCAATCGAGGATTCCCGGCTCAATCAGCGCCTTAACGTAAAGCGGCAGTGCGCATTCAAGCCCCATGATTCCGAAAGGGGCCGCCAGGAACTCAAGCTCTTTTTCGCTTGCCAGGTGCGGCGCGTGGTCGGTAACGAGGGCGTCGATGAGTCCGTCGGCAATCGCCTGCTTTAATGCCTCGATGTCTTTTTCGGTTCGCAGGGGCGGATTGACTTTGTAATTGGTGTCGTATTCGGCGCAGGCCGCCTCGGTAAGAAGCAAATGATGAGGTGTTGCCTCGCAGGTCATGGGCAGGCCCTCTTTTTTAGCGGTCCTTATGAGTCCGACTGCACCGGCCGTCGAGATGTGCTGTGCGTGGTAACGGACTGTGCCGGGCTTGAGTTTTTTGACGAGCTGGATATCGCGCCACAGCATCGCTTCCTCGGCCAACGGGTCAAGGCCCGGCAGGCCGAGGATTGTCGAGTAGTAACCGGCGTTCATCACGCCGCTGCCGGCGATTTTATCGTCCTGACAATGCTGCGATATTACGACGTTGAACATCTGGGCGTATTTGAGCGCGCGCAGCATAACCGACGGGTCTTGGACTCCTGAGCCGTCGTCGGTAAAGCCCACGGCGCCTGCCTCGGCCATAAAGCCCATCTCTGCAAGCTCGACGCCTTCGCGGCCTTTTGTGATTGCGCCCATAGTATAAACGTGGGTCAGCCGCGCCTTGCGCGCCTTGCGATGGACGTATTCGACGTCGGTCTCGTCTTCTATCGGCGGAGTAGTATTCGGCATACAGACGACGGAGGTGAATCCTCCTGCTACGGCGGCGGCCGAGCCGCTTGCGATGGTTTCCTCTTCCTCGTCGCCCGGTTCGCGGAAATGAACGTGTATATCAATAAGGCCCGGCACGACGAGCTTACCTGTTGCGTCGATGACGTTGGCGACCGGCTTTTTGATTTTGCCGACCTCGACGAATTTCTCGTCTGCAATCAGCACATCGCATTTTTTGCTGATTTTGTTGGCCGGGTCGATGACGTGCCCGTTTTTTATCAGCAGCTCATTTTCCATTTCATTGCACCCGTTCGACGGTTACTGTGCTTTCCAGTTTAATCGGCCTCGTTTGCCCCCGGTCGTTTACATCACATGCGAGACATGTCTTTATCTGCTTATTAATAAGCATCCCCGTTGACTCGTTTATTTCCAGATTGCCCTCAATTTTAACGGTTGCCGAGTAAGACATTTGCCCTCCGCTTTCGGGGACAGGCCGGTCTGTAATCAGGTTCTCTGCATTTACTTTGACCAGCGCAAGTCCCTGTTTTCGCTGTTTAAGCGTGTAACGGCCTTGGGTCTGAGTTATATAACCGGTCC
>CAYLXJ010000017.1:0-2138 GCA_964387385.1 uncultured Pirellulales bacterium | reverse complement strand
TTGAGGTATCAGCTTTGGCCGTCCAGGAGTCGCCGACCTTAACGGCCCTGCCCGGATAAGCAGGAATGGTTAAAGCAGTCAATTCTTTGAGATATTCCGCCGAAGTAAGCGGATAGATTTTTATGCTTTGTTTGATTTCCTCTGTTTTTGCGATTAGCTCGGCCTCGTTTGCGTCGCTGGATGTTTTGAGCATTTTGACAACTTTCTTGGCAGTAATGTCAAACATATCTTCGGCGTCAATCTCGGCAATCTCGCCTGCCGGCGCGATTTTAAGCAGGAAGCTTTCCCCAATCATTGCGTTATAAATCTTGGCGACGGGGCCTTCTTTTCTGATGAGCGGGTTGGAGTAATCGTAGTCAATAGAGCCGATTGGCGAATACGTTTTTTCCCACATGCCTCGAACGGTCGCTTTGAGCGTTGCATTACCTTTGTCGTCAACACCATTTACATAAAAACTGAGTTCGGTTGTTTTTACGTGATATGTTTTTGCCTGTTGTCCTTGCGGTCCCTCTGCAACAGTATCTTCTATTGAAATTCTCGTTTTGAACAATTTTCCCGGTTCGGGTTTGAAACCGAGGTCGAGCTTGCCTGCGGAGACGGGCTGCGAACAGCCGGAATAAAAAACCAGCAGGCAGAGCAATGCCGCTGCCGGATGCATTTTTATTCTGCAAGCATTATGGTCGCTTTTGATAGGTCCAGAGTTATTCATAAGTTAATTAACTTTTTATATTTTTCCAGTTGTTTCAGCGGCTGCCTGATTTACAAGAAAAAGCACGGCCATTCTTACGGCCACGCCGTTAGTAACCTGCTGCAGGATTACGCTGTTTCTGCTGTCGGCCACTTCGCTTTCAATTTCAAGACCGCGGTTTATCGGGCCGGGGTGCATAACGAGGATGTCGGGTTTTGCTTTTTTCATACGGTCAACCGTCAGCCCGAAGCGGTGCGAGTACTCGCGGACCGACGGGAAGGGGTTGCCGCCCAATCGCTCGAACTGTATCCGCAGCATATTTATTACGTCAACTTTTTCTATGACATCATCGAGCGAATAGCTGATTTTGACAGGGAGCTGGTCAACTTTCGGCGGAATCAGCGTCGGCGGGCCGACAAAAGTTACCTCGGCGCCGAGTTTTGTCATAGCCCACATATCGCTTCGGGCTACCCGTGAATGTGATATATCGCCCACGATGGCGATTTTGAGACCCTTGAGCGTCCCTTTGAGTTTGCGAATCGTATAAACGTCGAGCAAGCCCTGTGTGGGGTGTTCGCAGTAGCCGTCTCCGGCGTTGACGACACAGGCGTTGATATATTTACTCAATAATGTCGGCGCGCCGCCTGCGCTGTGTCTTATAACAACAATATCGATACCCATCGCCTCGAGATTGCGCGCAGTATCCAGCAGTGTCTCACCCTTGCTGACTGAGCTGTCTTTTTTGGTAAATTCAACGACGTCTGCGCTTAATCGACTGGCAGCGAGGGCGAAGCTGTTTCGCGTGCGGGTGCTGTCCTCGAAAAACAGGTTGACTACGAGCTTGCCTCTCAGGGGCGGGATTTTCTTGATAGCGCGGCTGCTTATTTGCTCGAAACCCGCGGCCGTATCAAGAATATAAGTGATTTCCTCCGCACTGAGTTCTCTTAAACCAAGCAGGTGTTTGCGTTCCCATTTGAACTGGCTTGTTTTTACCTTCACAGCCATATCCGGTTACCGCCTAAAATCAGGTTTTGCAAGGATTATTCAACGACGACCTGTTCTTTGCCGTCGGATTCTTTCAGGAGCACGTGCACGAGTTTATCAGGTTTTACTTTTGTTTTGTAGCCGGCGTAGTCGGCCTGTATAGGGTATTCCCTTCCTGCCCTGTCAACCAGAACCGCCAGGCGAATCGCCTTTGGCCTGCCGAGGTCTATCAGCGCATCCATCGCTGCGCGTGCGGAGCGGCCGGTATGCAGGACGTCATCGACTAAAATGATAATTTTATCGTCTATATCGAAGCCGATTTCGGTAGTGCGGACCTTTGGCTGGGTATTTCCTTTGGGAGAATTGAGGTCGTCGCGGTAGAGTGTGATATCGAGGGTGCCGCAGGGCACATCGCCGCCGATTTTGCCTGACAATATGTCCGCCAGCCGTTGTGCGAGAATCTCAC
>CAYLXJ010000016.1:0-14096 GCA_964387385.1 uncultured Pirellulales bacterium | reverse complement strand
CACCTCACAACGCATTTGGGCGTTAATCCCGATGAAATCAAAACCGGCTCATACAGGGTCTTGACTCATTCGGCCTCGGCAGAGGCAGAAATAATGCTCGTCAGGCCAAACCTGTGGCTTCTTCCCGCGAATATCGATCTTGTCGGAGCTGAAACCGAGCTTGTCAGTGTCGTAGGCAGGGAAACCATTCTGCGGGAGGCCATTGCGACATTGGATGACAAGCTCGATTACATTATTATCGATTGTGCGCCGTCGCTTGGCTTATTAACGCTGAATGCCCTGGCGGCAATGGATGAGATTCTTATCCCGCTGCAGCCGCATTTTCTTGCCTTACAGGGCTTAGGCAAACTGCTTCAAACGGTCTCATTGGTCAATAAGCGAATTAATCCCGCCTTGAAAGTTAAATGGGTCCTGCTTTGTATGTTCGAAAGCCGCGCGTCGCTGCCCAATGAGGTCAAGGCCGACATCGAAACCTTCCTCGCCAACGCCCGCAACACCGATTGTGCCTGGTCGCAGGCGCAAATCCTGCCCGTCTGCGTCCGCAGAAATATCACGTTAGCCGAGGCGCCGAGCTACGGCAAAACAATTTTCGAATACGACCCCTCCTGCAACGGCGCCGCCGACTACCTCAAAGTCGCTCAACTCATTCACAACCCAAACTCTTTCACCGCAGAGAACACTGAAAAAGCACCAATTAAAATTGTTGAGGTGCCTGTTATAAATTCACAAGAGCCGATGTCAAAACCGGCAGAAACCACCATCGAACAAATCCCCTGAAAATCGTATGCTAAAAAAAAGCGCGGGGCTTTTGATGTATAGGAAACGAGAGGGGAAAGTTGAAGTGCTTCTGGTTCATCCCGGCGGGCCGTTCTGGGTGAAAAAGGACGAGGGAGCGTGGTCGATACCTAAGGGAGAATACTCGGCACAAGAAGACCCGCTGGAAGCGGCCAAACGCGAATTCAAAGAGGAAACCGGCTTTGAACCAGTGGCACGGCCATCTTGGCCGTGCTCTCACGGGCTGGAAGCCCGTGCCACGGAAGAATTTAAGCCCTTGAAGCCGGTTATTCAGCCGAGCGGAAAAGAAGTTACCGCCTGGGCGTTCGAGGGCGACTGCGACCCGGCAAAATGCAGGAGCAATACCTTCTCGATGGAATGGCCGCCTCATTCGGGAAAACAAAAAGAATTCCCGGAAGTTGACCGCGCAAGCTGGTTTGCCCTCGACGAGGCGAAGAAAAAAATCCTAAAAGGGCAGGTCCCGATATTGGAACAGCTCGAACGAATTATCTCTGCGAAGACACCTGGACACGAATAAAAGTAAAAGGAAAAAGTAAAAAGACTTGGTGTCTTTGTGACTTAGTGGCTAATCAGCTGTTTTGGTTCTTGTAAAAGCTCCGCGAGACGGGATAAGAATTTTGCGGCGTAAGTGTCGGGCACGACTTTGGAATCGACAGCGATTGTCAAATCGGTAATTTTGCGGATAAGAACCTGGCCGTCTTTCGGCACGGGCGTTCGCAACGTGTTGCCTACGTTTAGAATCGTCGTCGCGGGAGGCGGGACAATGCCGATAAACGAGTCGATATCATAAACGCCTAAGTTGCTTAGTCCGATTGTCTCGCCCGAAATTTCATCGAGTGTCAATTTATTGCTGCGGGCTTTTTCAGTGAGTTCTTTTTCGAGCAATGCAATTTCGGCAAGCGTCTTTTTGTCGGCCCCTTTAATAACCGGCACAACCAGTCCCTGCGAGGCGTTAACGGCAAAGCCCACGTTAATCGAATCCGCTATTTTAATTGTATCGTTATCGAGCGTGCCCGCCATAAGGGGAAATTCCATTACCGCCAGGCCGAGGGCCTTGATATAGAAGGCGTTGGACGTGATTTTGACACCCAGGCGTTTTTTCAGCTCGTGGCGGCTATCCATAAGCTCGGTCGTATCGGCCTCGATACCCATATAATAGCAGGGTTTGGTCCGCTTGCTCTCGATCATCCTATGGCCGATGAGTTTTTGTATTCGACTTAACGGTATTTTAACTCGTGCTTCTGTACTCATATCAATACGGTTTGCCTAATGATAAATTCGGTGATATACTCTTGCAAATAATAAAGGCCCTTACAAGGGCGATAGGAGGCGAAAATGGCTGAAGGATATATTGTTACTGCCAAGGCATACACAACCGAAAATATGGGGCAGTTAAGCATTTATGATTTGCTCGCGTATTTCGAGAAAAGAGGAGCGATGCGGGTCTCGGACCTTCACATCAAGGTCGGCACGCCGCCTGCGTATCGAATCGACGGCGATATAACATATCTCAAAGGCCCGCCCGTTACGCTCGAAATCGCTCAAAAGCTCATTTATCCGCTTTTGACCGACGATAACCTTCACAAGTACAAGCGGGACAATAACGTTGACTGCTCTCACCGCGTTGGAGAGCTGCAGTTTCGCATAAACGTATTTCAGGAAAACGACGGCGTATGCGCGGCCATACGGGCGCTGTCGCTGGACATTCCAAAAGTCGAGTCGATCGGCTTTCCCAATAACGTCTGGGAGGACATTGTCGAATGCAGACAGGGACTGGTCCTCATAACGGGTATTACAGGGGCAGGCAAATCCACGACAATCGCGTCTCTTATAAACCGTATCAACGAAAAAAGGCCCTGCAGGATAATCACGCTCGAAGACCCCATCGAATATATTTTCCAGAAAAACCACAGCATGATATCGCAGCGCGAAGTCGGCAGGGACGTTAAAAGTTTCAGCGACGGCCTTCGTGCGATGCTGCGCGAGGACCCGGACGTCATATTCGTAGGCGAGATGCGCGACTCCGAGACAATTTCGATGACGCTTATGGCCGCTGAAACGGGGCATCTTGTCTTTTCAACCCTGCACACCAGAGACGTTACCGGCTCGATAACGCGGGTGCTGGATTACTTCCCGTCGGGCAGACAAAACGAGGTCAGAAATCAGCTTTCGCTGGGACTTGCCTATATCGTCAGTCAGAAGCTCATACCGAAAAAAGACGCAACCGGCCGGCTGGTCGCGATGGAGATTTTAAATAACACAAGCTATGCCTGCGCAAATCTAATCAGGACAGGCAAAATCGAGCAGATATACTCGCAGCTGCAGTCCAAAACCAGACCCAAGCCGGATGAAAAAATGACGACTTTGGAAAGACACCTCGCGATGCTGGTCAAGCAGGACAAAATCGACCTGCTCGAAGCGAAAAAGTGGGCCAACGACCTCAAGAGCTTCACCGACGCTATGCAGGCAGAACAAGGGCACGGATGACAATCCATTTCAATTGTCCGAAATGTAAATCACTAATTGCATTTCCCGACAAGCACGCGGGAAAAGCGGCCAGATGCCTCAATTGCAGTCAGCGGATGTTTATACCGGCAAATAGTGGGCAAAAACCCCGGAAAATCGAACTGAAGCCGGAGCCGGAATTTCCTCTGCCGGGGTTTTACCGTGCCGTATTCATCGACAGCTTTAAGATTTTTTTTGACAAAGATAACCTGACGGCACTTGTATTTGTCACAGCGGCGGTATGCTTCAAATTTTTCACCGCCGGCGCCTGCTGTATGGGCGCGATAACGTATTTCGCCGTCTGGGGGTATCTTCTCGGATTCTATCTGAACATCATTTATCAGACGGCGCTGGACGGCGATAAACTCCCTGAAATTGAGGTCGGAACAAGCATTACTTTTCTGTGGTATATTTTCAGGCCGATTTTAACCTTCGCTTTTTCGGTTTTCATTTTACAGCTCCCGTTCATTATCGTCCTGGCAATTTTCAGGGAAAAGGGGGCAACCTGGGAAAGTATCTGGCAAACTCGGACCGCGGTAAATCTGCTGCTGAGAACTCTGTTTATTGGCGGATTGTTTTTATTTCCAATGGCCATACTGGCTGTGGCAATCATTGAGGACCTGCCTGAATTGTTCCGCATCGACCGTTTAATCACGCCCATCTTCAGGGCGATTGTCCCTTATACGGTGGTTGTCGGTCTTCTCGCTGTCTGCTGTTACATCGAAACCATCGCCGACCAGTACAAACCATACGAATCATCGCTTAACACAATCGGTAATCTGGGACTGAATCTGGTTCTGCAGGCCGTAGCGATTACAGCAATGCGCTCAATAGGCCTTCTTTACAGACACTACGGCTGCTACTTCCGCTACTGAAAATTCAAAAATTTCCGCCATTACTATTGCCGGCAAAGACAAAAAAAGACCTCTGCGCCGTCAGCGCAGAGGCCTGACTCGGAAAGAAACTTATATGGCCCCCCTACTGTTTATTCATTCGCCTTCATTGCAAGCGAAGACGCTATATTTCCCGTCCCTGAGCGTATCTGCCTTGCCGGCTCGCCAAAGCTCGCCGCGCCGGACAGCACAACCGAGGGACAAAACGTGAGCGAAAATCATTCCTATTGGATCGCCTGCCGCCCCGCTCTAAAGAGCGAAGCCGGCTTAATCCGCTTTATACGCCCAGCCACCTAAATTATAGGAAGTAATCCACTCAACGCCAAATCGGTAGGATTAACCACCAAGTCACAAAGACACAAAGTTTTTTAACTTTTTCCTTTTTACTTTTTACTTCTCTTTGTGTCTTGGTGCCTTAGTGGTAAGTTCTCTATCCCCTCGCCTTAGCAAACCAGTCCGGGTCTTTGGCCAGCTTCTCCCTCGCTTCTGCCGTCATCATTTCGAAGGCCGGATGGGTGCTTTCCCAGGCACGCTGGGTAAATGGCGTGTTTCGCATTTTCTCAATTTCGCGCGATACGTCGCCGAAATAGCTCCCGTAAATATGCAGTGAATCGCTGATATCCACATATCTGCCCACCGACACGGGCTTGTTTATCTTTTCTGAAATTCGCTGCGCGATTGTCCTTTGCAGGTCCGTCAGGGCATACACATTCATAAACCACGCCTTATAAAGGTCCCTGCTTCGCCAGTGCGTGTTCATATTCAGAACATAACCATTAGCGTCATCGACAATCAATCGGCACCAAATCCGCTGCAGACACGGCGGGTCGTCGGTCTGCGGGTCCGCCGTCGGCATCCAGGTTATCGCCTGTGCCCTGCGTGTATGAGTTACCTTCGACAGAGCATCAATAATGTATTGTATCTGGCTGACCTTCTTGAATGGTTTGGTCGCCTTCGCTTCCCTAATATTTTCAACTGGCGAGTATGCAAATAACCTTTCGTGATAGGTATAAGTCCATTTACCCGCCGCCGGGTCAATCCAGTGGTCGTGAATGCCGTCAACCACCTCCTGCCGGTATGCCTCAAGCTCCTCAGGTCCGCCGGGGAAATTCTTGTGTATTCTCGGCTCGCTAAAGGGATTGGTTATCGTAATCATCACCGTCGCATCTTTGCTCGGCGGGTCCTGCGGCCTGTCGTATTGCGTCTTGATATTCAGCCCGTTGTCCCATACTGCCAAAACCGCTTTTTCCCACGCTTCAGGCAGACATCCCGCCGTTATCGATATCACAGGCAGGTCCGATTTCGACAAAACATTCGCCATTTACAGCTCCTCCATAAGCACAACTGATTGTTATTTAACGGGATTTATCCGCCTGTGGCGGATTGATTTCCTGTTCGGTTATGTGGTAACGTTCCCACTGTTCTCGCGGGACTTCGCCTAACATACGTCTTGCCTTGTATTCGAATTCGCTGCCGGGGTATTTCGCAATTATCTGCCGGCAATAATCGACCATTTGCCCGTAATTTACCCCCGGCAGACGAGCCATTTTACGCTGTGCGATTGCCATCTCGAAAAGCTGCTCTGCGCCCGCCTGCTCCTCTTCGGTAAGTTCCCTGAATTGAACCTGAGACATCCCGCTTTCCGTTTGAGCAACATTCGGCTCTGCTCGCAGACGCTGCTCGTCCTCGCGCATCACGTCGCCGACTGTTCTTTCCGGCTGCGGCTGGACCCGTCGGGATTCCGGTTTTAACTTGTTGAAATACTTTACGCCAGCGACAACCGCCACCACCGCCACAACTGCAATAACTACTTTTACCCAAAAGTTATCCATAAGGGCCACCCCTTCAATCTTAACGACAATTGATTATTTACTTCTGATTGCCTACAATAGTAAATCTAAAATACAAAACAGTCAATGTTTACAGGACTAATCCAGCAAGTTTGCACCGTCAAGTCGCTCTCACCAGCGTCCGGGGGAGCTGTTTTGATTGTGGATTTACAAGGACTTGCGCCACAATTCGAAACCGGCCTGCCACGGCTCACGTCGAAAGACGTGAAGACGGGTGACAGTATCGCAATCAACGGCGTATGCCTGACCGTATCGAAACTTACAGGCACATTGGCCACTTTCGATTTAAGCGGCGAAACGTTAGCCAAAACAAACTTAGGTAAATTAAACCCCGGCTCAAGAGTTAACGTCGAGCTTTCGTTACGGGCCGATGACCGCTTCGGCGGGCATTTCGTTTTAGGCCACGTTGACGGCTTAGCTATAATCCGGAAAATTGACAAAAAAAGCGATTTTGCAACATTTACTTTCTCAGCCCCTAAAGACCTTCTCGAACAGCTCATACCAAAGGGTTCCGTCGCGATTGACGGCATATCATTAACTATCGCTGACCTTAATCCCGATGGCTTTACCGTTGCTATAATTCCCCAAACACTCAAACAAACATCCTTAGGCGAGGCCAAAATCAATCAAACGGTCAACCTTGAAATCGATATAATTACAAAAACGGTGAAAAGACATCTTGAACAACTTCCCCCTGGGGGCTTGACTGTCGATGGGCTTCGACAACAGGGTTTTTGAGCACGCCGTGAAAATGTTGTCGTCGTATATAATAAAAAGATGGGCAAAAAAACCAGCTACAACACGATAATCGAGCAGCCGGTAATCGGCATAACGATGGGCGATCCGGCCGGCATCGGACCTGAAGTAGTCGTCAAGGCCCTTGCCGACCCGGTCATAAGGCGTTCTGCCAAATTCATAATTTTCGGTATGGATGAGCAATTGAGCTACGCCGCCGATAAAGCCGAGATTGAGCCATTCTGGGGAAGACACCAGCACGAGAAAATCAGCAGGGACTACCCTCACAAGGTCATGGTCGCCGATTACGACGAGTTCTCGCTTCCGCCCTGGATAAGGGAGCCAACCGAGATTTCAGGCGCTGCCTCGCTTAAGTTTTGCACCGATGCTATTGATGCGGCCAGACGCGGAATTATCGACGCAGTAGTGACCGCCCCGATAAGTAAAACAAGCTGGAAACTGGCGGGTGCCCCCTGGCCCGGCCATACCGAAATGCTTGCTAAACTCTGTAAATCGCCCCGCAAAGTAATGATGTTTATCGCAGGCCCGTTAAAAGTGGCCCTTGCGACGATACATCTGGCGCTATTTGACGTGCGCCACAAATTCACAATCGGCTGCGTGTTTGAGCCGATTGATTTATTGAATACCGCGCTTAAGGAATACTTCGGTATCGAAAACCCTAAAATCGGCGTCGCGGCCCTCAACCCTCACGCCGGCGAAAACGGCCAGTTCGGCGACGAGGAACAAAGAATCATCTCCCCCGCAATCCTGATGGGCCAGCAGCAGGGTATCGACTGCGTCGGCCCGATACCGGCTGACACGCTGTTTCTGCGGGCAGTCAACGGTGAATTCGACGGCGTCGTCGCGATGTATCACGACCAGGGGATGATACCGGTGAAATTGCTGGCTTTCGACAAGGCAGTCAACGTAACAATCGGCATCCCCATTATTCGCACAAGCCCCGCACACGGCACGGCCTTCGATATCGCGGGAAAAAACATCGCCGACCCGTCGAGTATGATGGCCGCAATCAATACCGCCATCCAGATGGCCGCGACAAAAAAGGGGAGACAGTCGGCTCGCGCGAAGGCCGCCGCAAATGCAAAGTAAGCGTCAAATTTACGACCTGCTTCTTTCTGCCGGGGTGCGTCCCGACAAGCGTTTCGGCCAGCACTTCCTTATAGACCTCAACCTTATGCGGCTCCTTATCGATACAGCCGACATACAAAAAAATGATATTATTCTCGAAATCGGCTGCGCCACCGGCTCACTCACTGAGGCAATCGCCGAAAAGGCGGGATTTTGCGTGGCCGTCGAAATTGACGCGGTGCTTGCCAACATCGCAAAACAGCAGCTTGCCGACAGGCCCAATGTCGAAATCATTGCCGCAGACGCCCTGAAAAATAAATTCGAAATCAATCCCGTTGTAATCGACGCCTTGAATCGTGCCGTGGCAAGGGCTTCCAGCCCGTGCTTGCTCGGCCAGGATGGTCGTGCTACGGGGCGATTACTGCTCGTTTCAAACCTGCCCTATGCCGCCGGAACGCCGATTATGCTCAATCTTATTACCGGCCCGACTTATGCGGATGCGATGTATGTAACCGTGCAGAAGGAAGTAGCTGACAGAATGATTGCACAGGCAGGCGTCAAGGATTACGGAATTCTCAGCATTCTCCTCTCGGCTACGGGCAATATCAAGCATATCAGGACATTGAAGCCGACTGTCTTCTGGCCTCAGCCGCAGGTCGATTCCGCACTTGTCAGCTATGTGCGCAGTCCTGAAAAAGCAGCCAAAATCAAAAATATCGAGATGCTGAGCAAAATCGCCGGCGCCCTTTTGCAGCACCGCCGCAAAATGCTCAAGGGCTGTTGTAAACTGTTGACTGAGAAAAGTGGCACGGGCTTCCAGCCCGTGAAGACACGGCCAGGATGGCCGTGCCACAACTGGCTTGAGCTTTTCTCAAAATGCGGCATCAACCCCGAAACAAGGCCCGACCATTTAACGCCGGAGCAGTATGTCTGCCTTGCCAACCTGTGCAGCGAGTCATAAAGCCACAGAGTTTTTTAGCCACCCGCCTCGCCGCATAGCGGCGGGCGAGGTCTCGCCAAAGGCGGGCCTAATATCGAATGTATCCTCATAACCCCCGGGCCGGAGTACCGTATCATCAAAAGCCGCGGCGCGGATGCGTATATGCGATGAATGGAACAACAATCGTGATTTTATTGACGAATGGGGGCAAAGATTGTATAAGTAATCAACTTTGAACGTGTTTTCGACGTATATTTTGAAATTAACCACGAAAACACCAAGACACTAAGTTTTATTAAAAATTTTCTTTGTGCCTTAGTGGTAAAATTTTTTTCACTTTTTTAAGAAAGGTTAAAGTAATATGAGTCGCAGAATGGTAACGATAGACGGCAATGCGGCGGCGGCGCATGTGGCGCACGCTACTAATGAAGTGATAGCGATATATCCGATAACGCCGAGCTCGCCGATGGGCGAGATAGCGGACGATAAGACGGCACGGGGGCAGAGCAATATCTGGGGAACAATTCCGTCGGTAACGGAAATGCAGTCGGAAGGCGGAGCGGCGGGGGCGGTGCACGGCGCACTTACGGCGGGGGCGCTGACGACGACTTTTACGGCATCGCAGGGGCTTTTGTTAATGATACCGGATATGTATAAAATCGCGGGTGAACTGCTTCCCACGGTGTTTCATATAACGGCGAGGTCTCTGGCGGCGCATGCCTTGTCGATTTTCGGCGACCACGCGGACGTTATGGCCTGCCGGCAGACAGGATGGTCGATGATTTGCTCGGGAAGTGTGCAGGAGGTTATGGATTTCGCATTGATAGCGCAGCAGGCGACGCTTGCCTCGCGGGTGCCGTTTTTGCACTTTTTTGACGGCTTCCGCACGAGCCATGAGATACAAAAAGTCGAGGAGTTGACCTTCGATGATATGCGTGCAATGATTGATGATGAGCTTGTCGCGGCTGTAAGGGCAAGGGCGCTATCGCCCGACAGGCCTATGATGGCGGGAACGGCGCAAAATCCTGATGTCTATTTCCAGGGCAGGGAGGTCGTGAATAAGTTTTATATGGCCGTGCCGGGGATTGTGCAGGAGACGATGGACAAGTTCGCCAAAATAGCCGGCAGGCAGTATCATTTGTTCGATTACGTCGGGGCGGCTGACGCGGATAAGGTAATAATAATTATGGGTTCGGGGGCCGAGACCTGCCACGAGACGGTCGAGTATCTAAATTCGAAAGAGCAGAAGGTCGGCGTTCTGAAGGTGCGTTTGTTCAGGCCTTTCAATACTGAGGCGTTTATTAAGGCGCTGCCCAAGACAGTGAAGAAAATCGCCGTTCTTGACAGGACCAAAGAGCCGGGGGCGCTGGGCGAGCCGTTGTATATGGACATTCGCACGGCCATCGGCGAGGCAATGGCGAAAAAGCAAACAGCGTTCAAGGAATACCCCATCATCGTGGGCGGCAGATACGGTCTTGGCTCTAAGGAATTTACGCCTGCGATGGTCAAGGCGGTGTTCGATAATCTGGATGCCGGACAGCCGAAGAACGGTTTTACCGTCGGCATCATCGACGACATCGCCAATACGAGCTTGAACGTTGACGAGACGTTTGCGCTGCCGTCGGAGGGGCTTTATACGGCGATGTTCTATGGCCTCGGTTCGGACGGAACGGTGGGGGCCAATCACAACTCGATACAAATCATCGGGCAAAAGACAGACAATTACGCACAGGGTTATTTTGTATATGACTCGAAAAAGGCCGGTGCTATTACCATATCGCACCTTCGGTTCGGCAAAAAGCCCATTCGCAGGCCATACCTTATAACAAAAGCCGATTTCATCGCCTGCCACAACCCGAGCTTCCCGGAAAAATACGATATGCTCTCGGCGGCGAAAGAGGGAGCGACGTTTTTGATGACGAGTATGCACCCGGCGGATGAGGTATGGGACACGCTGCCGATGGAAATGCAAAAGCAGATTGTCGATAAGAAGCTGAAATTTTACGTCATCGACGCCATATCGCTTGCTCAGGAATTGGGTCTTGGCGCTCGCATCAACACGATTATGCAGGTTGCGTTTTTCAAAATCAGCCAAATAACCCCGATTGAAAAAGCGGTCGAGGCAATCAAGGGAGCGATACAGAAAAGCTACGGCAAAAAAGGCGAGCGGATAGTCGCGATGAATAACGCCGCGGTTGATGGCGCCTTGACGCGAATTTACGAAGTGAAAGTGCCCGATAAGGTAACAAGCAAGATTAAGATGCGTGAGGTTGTGCCCCAGGACGCCCCCGAATTTGTGAAAGACGTTACCGCTGAGATTATGGCGTTACGCGGCGATAAATTGCCGACGAGCAAATTCCCCGTTGACGGCAAGTGGCCGACAGGCACAATCAAATACGAAAAACGCAATATAGCGGTGAATATCCCCGTATGGGAGCCGCAGGTCTGCATACAGTGCGGCACGTGCTCATTTGTATGTCCGCACGCGACGATTCGGCTAAAAGCATACGACAAGAAATACTTAGACAAGGCCCCGGCAGCGTTCAAAAGCGCAGACGCAAAAGGCAAGGAATTAGCGGGGATGAAATTTACCGTTCAGGTTGCGCCTGAGGATTGCACCGGCTGCGGGGCTTGCCTGCAGATGTGCCCGGCGCAGGAGAAGGACGCCAACAAGCAGCCCACGGGCCGAAAGGCGATAAATATGTCGTTGCAGGAGCCGCTGCGGGAGCAGGAGCGGGAAAACTACGAACATTTCCTGTCGATTCCCAATACCGACCCGAAGCTGTTCAAACGCGAAAGCGTAAAGGGCAGCCAGTTGATACAGCCGTTGTTCGAATACTCAAGCGCGTGCGCCGGCTGCGGCGAGACGGCCTATATAAAACTGATGACGCAATTGTTCGGCGACAGGGCTATGATAGGCAACGCCACCGGCTGCTCCTCGATTTACGGCGGTAATTTGCCTACGACTCCCTACACCAAACGAGAAGACGGCCGTGGGCCGATTTGGAGCAACAGCTTGTTCGAGGACAATACTGAGTTTGCTCTCGGTATGCGATTGACTGTCGATAAGTTCAAACAGCAGGCAGTCGAGCTGCTCGATATCGTTGCCAAAAAGGGCTGCGTCGATACAGGTTTGGCGGGCGAAATAACAGCCGCGGTGGTTGCCAACGACCCCGCACAGGAGGCGATTGAAACGCAAAGGGCAAGGGTGGCTAAACTGAAAGACCAGTGCAGAAAAAGCGACTGCCCCGAATGTAAACGCCTGCTGACGCTTGCCGATTATCTTGTCCGCAAGTCGGTCTGGGCTCTCGGCGGCGACGGCTGGGCTTATGACATCGGCTACGGCGGGCTTGACCACGTTTTGGCGAGCGGGGCCGACATTAACGTGCTGGTCCTCGATACCGAGGTTTACTCGAACACGGGAGGCCAGATGTCAAAATCAACGCCACGCGGAGCGGTCGCCAAGTTCGCCGCCGGCGGAAAGCCCGCGCCGAAGAAGGACCTGGGCTTACTTGCAATGACCTACGGCAATATATATGTCGCGAAAGTCGCGATGGGCGCAAATACAAATCAGACGGTCAGGGCTTTCGTCGAGGCCGAATCGTATCCGGGGCCGTCATTGTTAATCGCGTATGCCCAGTGCATCAACCACGGCATCGATATGGTAACCGGCTACGAGCAGCAGAAAAAGGCGGTGGCCTGCGGGCACTGGCCTTTGTATCGCTTTGACCCCCGGCTAAAGAGTGAGGGCAAGAACCCATTGCAGCTCGATTCGAAGCCGCCGACGATGAGATTCGACGAGTACGCCTATAACGAGACCCGTTATAAATCACTGCAGAAGTCGAAACCGGAAGTTGCCGAGCAATTGATGAAACTTGCCAATGCCGACGCCGCCAACAGATACGCTCTGATGGAACAGCTCGCCAAACTTCAATGCGGGAAAACGGATTGAGACCCGATAAGAGAAAATGGAAAACGTTAGAGCGATAGTGTTGCGTGCGGCGGGGATTAACTGCGACCTCGAAACGCAGTTCGCCCTCGAACTGGCAGGCGCACAGGCCGAGAGAGTCCACATAAACCGGATAATTGAAGACAAAACGCTGCTCGACGGCTTCCAGATTCTCGTAATTCCCGGCGGCTTCAGCTACGGCGACGACGTTGCGGCGGGTAAAATCCTCGCCAATCAAATCAGACATCACCTTTACGAGCAGGTGCGGAAGTTTATCGACGCCGGCAAACTCGTCCTCGGTATTTGCAACGGCTTTCAGGTCATCGTTAAGGCGGGAATCCTGCCCTTCACCGATACAGCGGGCCAGGCGGTTACAGTTACCTATAACGACAGCAATAAATTCGAGGATAGGTGGGTTTATCTTGCCCCGGTTACTAAAAAATGCGTTTTTTTAGAGCCGGACAGGCAAATCTATCTGCCGATAGCCCACGGCGAGGGCAAGGTTGTTACAAAAGATAAACAGATGCTGGATAAACTTCACGCGGAAGGTTTCATCGCTTTCAAATACGTCGATGAAAATGGCAGCGAGGGCGGCTATCCCGTCAATCCTAATGGCTCGGTAGATTCAATCGCCGGGTTGACCGACGCAACGGGCCGGGTGCTCGGCCTTATGCCTCACCCTGAAAGGCACGTCAGACACACGCAGCACCCACGTTGGACCCGCCTCGACTCGCCTGCGAGTCAGGCGAGGCGGGCCCGTCACGAAAACGAAAAAGACCCGGACGGCATGACCATTTTCAACAACGCTGTAAAATACGTAAAGTCGAACCTTTAATGGTGAGCTTGCCTGCACTGAGTTTTTCCGAAGTGTCGAATCCACTGATTCCATTGACGCTCCCCAAAGGCAGTCATGCAAATTCCTGCCTTCTCGCTTTTCGTCAGGAAAAAGAACCGCTAATCCGCAGTTTATTAAGTTGTTTTTCGCCGGCGCATCAGAAAGCCGGAAAGGCCCAGCAGCGCGATAGTAACCGGCTCAGGCAGTAAGTTGATAACCGAGGCGTAAGTATCACTTTTAATTTTTTCAGCGGGCCTTTGCGCGGCGTTTTCCAGACACAGGACATAAGCCGGGCCGGTGCCGTTCTGTATTTCAAACACGGTGACCGCCGTTGCCGTAAACAAGACGTTTTCCGAAACAGAATTAAAATTTGACGAATACTGTATTGCAGTTTCTGTTCCCGAAACTGCCGTTGCTGCTGCTACGCTAACAAGTATCGCAATTAACATCTTCTTCATTTTACACCTCCTTTTTACCGAAGGTTGCGTCTTTCGGCATTCGGTTG
>CAYLXJ010000015.1:0-14734 GCA_964387385.1 uncultured Pirellulales bacterium | reverse complement strand
AAATCTTATATTTATTTTTTGCAATATTTCTAATTAATACTATAATAATTAATTAAAAGTTCACTAATTGCCTAAAATAACCCATATAAAAGACATATTGAAATATGACCATTGATACGATTGATAAGAAAAAAAACAAAAATATCGTCCGATTTTTTGTCGTTGAAAAAAGTAAGAAACACACAAGAGCAACACTCAGGATGTTCTGAAGCGGCATAGAGGGGATGATATTCGTGTTCCAGAAACTCTGTGTCAGTTGCGGTATCGGCACAAGGCCCTGCCATACGGCCGCTCCTGTTTGCGCCGCCCATTCCGGATAAAAAGTTAGAAGTAATTTTTCACTGAACATGCAATCCGGGCTGGGATGCATAACAACGCCCGATATCACAAGACCGGTTGCCACTAATGCTGCGCAAGGCAGTATCGTCAATTTTCTTTTGATTAAGGCGGCACGCGCCTCCGCGTCTGTTATCACTTTGAAGGCCAGCGCAGCCAGCAGGCAAATTGTGATAATAAACGCGTAAACATTTACCAAACTGTAAAGAAACAAAATCAAACTCAAAATAAAGAAATTTTTCCTCTTTGCTCCGCAAGCCGCACAAAAACAGAACAATAAAAGCATCCCAATCCCGTAATTCCTGCTTATCGCGGCATACTCATAAAGCGGGAAATATCCGAACACAAATAACAGCCGCCACAAACGGCTGAAAGGTGCGAATCTCAGAAAAATATATGCGCCTCCGACGGCTATTACCAGATGAAGCGCCTGCATCGCTGCCGGATTGCGGGTCACCCGGCTCAAAACGTAAAGCATCAGATACCACAGCGGCGGATGACCCTGATATTCCAGATTTGCCATTAATTCCTGAAGGTTTTTGCTCTCTACGTTGGTAAACCATACCTGCAGCTCGTCTCGCCACATCTCGTGTGTAATTATGTTCGCCGATGCAATGAGAATGTAAACTGACAGGACTCCCCACCTGAATAATCTCTCCGTGTCCCGCCCCTTACTTGCCGATAACACAAATCCCCCTCTGCCTGGCCAGTTCCAGCGTCTGTGATTTATCGATTATTATTGTCTTGCCCGCTTCTACGACAAGACATCTGCCGCCGTTTGTCGCAAGTGATTTTATCGTGTCAGGCCCCACGCAGGGCACGTCGAACCTCATATCCTGATTGCGCTTTGCCGCCTTCAAAAGCGTCCAGCCCCCCGCCTTGCACAGCCGCCCCACTCGCTCTATCATTTCCGCCGTCCCCTCTATCGCTTCCACCGCTATCACCTCTCGCTCCTTCACCGCTACCGCCTGCCCAATGTCCATCTCCGCCATTTTTCTAACAATCGGCCAGCCGAATTCAATATCATTCGCAATCGCGCCTCCCGGCTTATCTGGAGTCATCGGCCCCTGCGTTGCCAAATCATCCTTACAATACTTCGTCGAGTTCTCCAGAGTTATTCCACCGCTTGCCAGCTCGTCCGCCAACGCTGATAGCAGCGTTTCATTCTGTTTGTTTTTTTTGCGAAGCCGCCAGTACCAGATTCGCACCGCGCGCCAGTCAGGCAGATAACGCAAAATCCGCCAGGGTGTAAAAATTTGCCCCTTCGCCACCCGTCCGCCCATTATCGCACAAGTTACGCCGTGCTTTTTGAATTTGCGTATCCAGTTCCCCGGCCGTGCCAGTGGCACCGGATAAAATACGTCAACCTCATTAGCAATCGCCGCATCAACGCTTCCCGCCAAACCAGCGCACACCACTTTCAGACCCGCCCGCCGCGCGCCCGCCGCTATCATAAACGGCAGCCGCCCCTCACCGGCTATCAATCCGATTACTCCTTTTACTTCAACATTCGACATTGGACATTTTTCTTTCTTTCTGTTTTCTGTCCTCCGCCCTCTGTCTTCTGTTTTTTTACGGTTCTTCAGGACGCGATGTGTCCTTCGGTCCGCCTGCCATCAGCCGTTCAACTTGCTCCTGAAGCTCCCGAATGGTTTGCCTCATCTCTGGTAGATACTGTATCACGCCGTAAGCACGCTTACCTTGAGCTGCTTCTATCGCAGGCGCCCCTAATACCACCTTGCCGTCGCCGATACTGTTGATTACCCCCGCCTGCGCCCCGATTGCGACGTTATTGCCGATTGTGATATGCCCCACGATACCAGCTTGTCCCCCCACGATGCAGTGATGCCCAAGCGTCGTTGACCCCGCCACACCCACCTGCGCCACTAACAGGCAATGCGGACCGATTTTTGTCCCGTGGCCTATCGCTACTAAATCACCCAGTTTACTGCCCTGGCCTATAATCGTATCGTTCAGCGTACCCCGCTCAATCCCGCAGCCCGCGCCTATCTCAACGTCGTCTTCTATCACTACACAGCCGATTTGCGGTATCTTATAATGTACCCCGTTGTGGCTGGCGAACCCGAATCCGTCCTCCCCGATTGTCGCGTTGGAATTTATTATCACCCTGTTGCCTATCCTGCATCCCTCATAAATCACCGCGTTGGGATAAATTATGCAGTCGTTGCCTATTTGCACGTTCTCCCCGATATACACGCACGGGTAAATTACACATCCGTCGCCCACTTTCGCCCCGTCCGCTATAACGGCAAAATCGTGAATATGGCAGTCCGCCCCGACTTTGGCGGTATCGGAAATTATCGCCCGCGGACTTATGCCCACCTTTTTGTGCTTGCGATGGCCGTGCAGTAAAACCATAATCTGCATAAACGCGTAATACGGGTCGTCCGCAACCAAAAGCGGCACGCTTGTCGCAACCGTGTCTTTGCCGACAATCACCGCGCTTGCCTTTGTCGTCGCAACCTGCTTTTCGTATTTTTCGTTCGACAGAAAGCTTACATCGCCTTCCTCCGCCCTGCCCAGTGTCGCCGCCGAGCGTATTACCACGTTAGCGTCGCCCTTTACCCGCCCGCCAACGTATGCGGCCAGTTCTCCTAATGTTTTTGCTGGCATAATTTTACCTTCCAAAAGATACTCCGCCTCCGTTCTTATATGGTTTCCATAATACTAAAACAACTAGGAGGTATTATACCCGTTTCCCCTCTCTGGTCAATCGGGATTGTTTTGCATCAATGCCGCAACTGCTTTTTCCTGCAATTCTTCCGAAACCGCCGTCGTAAAATCAGCGTCCTTGCTTCGCAAAATTGTTACCGCAGGTCCCAAGGGTCCGTAAACCGCCGGTTCCGTCGGGCCGAATATCGCCGCTGTCGGCAGTCCTAATGCCGCCGCCAAATGCGTTATCCCGCTGTCGTTGCCTAAATACCCCCTCGCGCAGCTCATAACGCTGACTACCTCCCTGAGAGATAAATTAGCGAGTACTTTCGCAACAACTCTTATTTTGGCCCTTGTTAAATCATCAAACCTTTCCTCTTCCGCAGGCCCCAAAACAAAAACTGCTTCCGCACCCTTGCTCGTCAGCATCTTCGCTATAGCCAGAAAATTATCTATATTCCAGCACTTGTGCGCCCCTCCGCTGCCCGGATGAATAATAACCGGCCTATCCGTCTGACTCACCCCTGCCTCATCAAGAATCTCCCTGCCGCTGTTTCTGTCCGCCTGTGTCGCTTTAATCAATGGCTTGATGCCTGATTCCCTGCGTTCCTCACCGGATACTCCGCTTTGTGTTATAAACTGCTCCCTGTAAAAGTCGCTTATATGTTTACTTCCGCCCTCTTTCGGCTTCATTTCCAGCACCATTACCTCCGCGCTGTGGCTGCAGTTGGCCGTAAATATCAGGTTCTGCTCGAAATCGCTGTCCGCCCCCCCTAAAAACGTGACTATCCACGTATAATCCGCGAAAGACATTATCAGCCCCGATTCGTCCGGCTCCGCAAGTTCAAACTCCTCCTTCTTTTCAAATAGCCGGTGCAGTTCCATCGAATCCATCGACCTCACTGCGTCAACGCAGCTCCTCCCCGGCAGTATCCCGATGTATTCCGTATGCCCGATTATATCTACTCCGCCTTTGCATACCGCCTCTTTCATATATTCCGCCAATGGCAGCGTCAAAATACAATCCCCAATTCCTCCCGGCTGCAATATCACCCCGCGAGGACTCTCCTGTGCCATTTTCGCTATCCTCGCACGTATCTGCTCCACAATATTATTCTTCGCGTTCATACCTTGGCTACTATATCCTATCTACGCCTTTTCTGCCAGTTCGCCTCTTTTCACATTCTTTCTATTCTGCATTCTCTGTTCTGTCTTCTTTGTTCTGTCTTCAGTCCTCAGCTATCTGTCTTCCGTCCTCCGCTCTTTTATGCTTAGTCCGAAAAAATCAATCGGCTCGTCTGTCTGTGCAGGTTTTTATCTTACGTTACCCAAACCACTATATATGGTATGCCTTTTCTTTTATGAAACGCCCATGGCTTTTCTCTGATTTTGCCCTTTTTCTGCGAAATTTTTTGCTTTTTTTGTGCGTTTTTCAGTGCTGAAAGCCCGTTTTTTCCCGAAAAATCAACCTAATCCTCGTTCCTGCAAATAGTTATGTAAAAATCAATGTTCGCTAAAGTTTTTTCATTATCGTTGTCGATAACAACACTGTAAAACAAGATTGGGTCCCTCAACGGAGTTATGGGACATACAAGATATAGTGGTTAACAGCATGGACGAAAAGATGGATTCTTTCGCCTGCACCATAGTAGGTTTGATGACACAGATGCCCGATTTTACTCGAAAAAATTGGCCTGCGAACAAGCGGATTAGCCCCGAAGATATGCTCGATGGGCTTACCGCTGACGATGATTTGTTGATGGAGCAAATCCTCGACAATATGAACAGCACTCCCATAGGCCAGGTGCTCAAAAAAATCGCTGCCCTTCCCAATGACAGCAGGCAGAAAGTCCTTCGTGTCCGAAGAGAGCTTAGCCAGGGCAGATACAACATTGACGAGCATCTCGACAGCGCCCTCGAACGCGCCCTAAACGACCTCGACGATTGATTTATACCCTTGTCCGCCTGTTTAGCCGTCGCCGGAACGGCGGCGATTGTTCTTATGAAAAAAAAGCAGCCGAGCTTGCCCCACCGTGCTCGGCCGCCGTTTAACCCCGATTTTCCACCGGGGCTGTTCTCTTTATTGATTTTATGTTTTTTTCTGATTAACCTGAGGTCTTAGCTTACAACTTCCGGCACTTCGTCGTCCGGCTCATCCATCTCTACCGGCTTATATCCCGGCTGCTTCGACCTCTCAAGCTCTTCCTTGAACGACTTCACCACCTTGTCCTGGATTTTCTTGCGGCAGTCGGCGTTAATCGGATGGGCAATGTCCGCGTGCAGCTTCATCCTGCCCTTAACGTCCTTTCTCGCACGCTCCTCAGGCAAAGCCGCCCCGCAGTTGTTGCAGTACTTTGCCCGCAAGTGGTTCTTCCCGCCGCACTTCTCACAGTGGTCGCTCATCTTCCTTGACGGCATCGCCACGAAATACCCGTTTGTTCCCTCGATTATCTTGATGTCCCTCACCACAAACTCGTTGTCCATCGTCACGGAACAAAACGCTTTCAACCGGTCGTCCTTGTTGTCAATCAATTTAACTCTCACTTCGCTGATTTCCATAATGCTCGCCTCACTTGTTTGCTACCAACTGTTGATGTTTACGATTAAACTCCTGCAACCGAATTCTGACTCAATCCTGTCTTTGTTTTTTACTCCTTCCTTGTTCCTGTCGTTAATAATGCAATACATCGACGAACCGCTTCCGCTCAGACATACGGGCCTGATTCCAAGCGATTCAACCCTCTTTTTCAATACTCCCAGTTCCGGATGCAGCTCAAAGCAGCTTTCCTGAAGCATATTTGCGCACATTCCGCAAATTAAATCAAGCCGCTTTTTCTCAATATATATGTTTATTTCTTCAGAAATACGCCTGTATTTCGCTTCGTCGTGTCTGTAATTTTCGTAAACCCTTGCAGTAGAAACACTTACGTCGGGGACAATTAAAAATACCCCAAATTCACTTTTTTCCAATTTTTTTACTTTTTCCCCTCTCCCTGTGCAAAAACCTATCGGCCCATCCAGAAAAAACGCAACGTCGCTTCCTAATCGCTCCGCCAGTCCCGAAAGCTCCTTTTTGCCCAATCCGAGGTTAAGAAACTTATTAATCCCCATCAAAGTTGCCGCCGCGTCGCTGCTGCCCGACCCCAGCCCCGACCCCGCCGGCATATTCTTCGTCAGTGTTATCTTTACCTGTGGCACGGGCTTCCAGCCCGTGGAAGCAATTTGTCCCCTGTTTTTTGTTCTCTGCTCTGAAAAATCCGCAATCCGCAACCCGCAATCTAAAATCTCTTCCGCCGCCTTATGCACCAGGTTCCCCTCTCCCTCCGGCACCTTATACTCCCCCTTGCATATTAACTCTACATTCTGCCTTCTCCCTTCTGAATTCCGTCCTCCGTCCTCCGTCTTCCGTTCAATAAGTATCTCATCATACCATTCAATCTTCGCCATTATGCTCTCGATATCGTGATACCCGTCCTCCCTCTTGCCCTTTACCAGCAGCGACAGATTAATCTTCCCAGGCGCTCTTACCAGTAATCCATCCCCAACTTTTTCAAATTGTTCTTTCATAATTTCCTTATAAATTTAGTTTAGCCGTCGCCGGAACGGCGACGCTCTTTTCTTGACATTATACCCTCCTCCCCGTATCGTTATCACCCAGTTTTTTATCGAAAGGCCCTAAATGACCGACACGCAGAACGCACTACGCAGCACGCAGCACGCGAAGCCCGCCTGGTGGCACTTCCACCGCCGCCTCTACGACTGGGTTATGCACTGGGCGCATACTCGCTACGGTATGCCCGTGCTTATCCTCATTGCCATTGTCGAGCCGATTTGCGTCCCTATTCCCGCCGACCTGATGGTCATAGGTATGTCTCTCGGCAAACCAAAACGTGCGATATGGTATGCAATGGTCTGCTCCTTCTTTTCCGTCCTCGGCGGCACAATCGCCTTTTCCCTCGGCCTGGCCATCGGTCCTGAGCGTGTCATCGCTTTCTTCGAGCAAATCCGCCTCGGCCCCATCGACCTCGGCCAAAAGGCACAACAGGCGCTTGAGCTTTATCAAAAATACGACTTCTGGGCTATTTCCATCGCCGCCCTTACCCCCGTCCCCTATATGATTTTTAGCTGGGTTGGCGGTATGGCCGACGTCTCGCTTCTCAAATTCATCGTCGTTAGCGCAATCTTTCGCCCGATGCGTTTCGGCTCCGAAGGCCTCCTCTTCTACTTCCTCGGCGAAAAAGCCAAACGAATCATCGACAAATACTTCAACACCGCCTCCTTCATTGTTATCTTGCTTCTGGCCCTCCTCGCCTTTGCTATGCACCACCTCGGCAAACTCTTTTCGGTCTGAAAAATGAACGAAAACCAAAAACACGCGTTATTGAAAGTCGCAAAGGACACCGTCGAGGCCGTAATTACAGGAAAACGACCGCCAAAAGTCGAGGCCGACGACCCCGACCTCGCTTCGCACTGCGGCTGCTTCGTAACCCTCAAAAACGGCGAAGACCTCCGCGGCTGCATAGGCCAGTTTATCGCCGACAAACCTCTCGTCGATATGGTCGTCGAAATGGCAAAGGCCTCCGCAACTTCCGACCCCCGTTTCCTCGACGACCCTATTACCCCCGACGAACTGCCCGACCTCAATATTGAAATCTCCGTCCTTTCCCCCCTCAAAAAAACCGCCGACCCCCTCTCCCTGCGCCTCGGCATCGACGGCATCTACATCAAACGCGGCTTCTATTCAGGATGCTTCCTTCCCCAAGTCGCCGATGAGACGGGCTGGACAAAGGAGGAGTTTCTGTCGTATTGCTGCTCGCACAAGGCAGGGCTGCCGGCGGATGCGTGGAAAGACCCGAAAACCGAAATATTTTTGTTCACTGCCGAGGTCTTCGGCGCGGCGTATAAGGATATATGAAAAAAATCATTGTAATCAGTGTAATCTGTGGTTTTCTTATCGGCTGTGCTTCCGCCCCGTCCCTCAAACCGGCCGCTGCACCGCCCATCAACACCCCAGATGGGATGATTACCTGGCTCCAAAATCAGCGTTTGCCTGCGCTGAAAACCGTTGAAATCTGGGAAAACCGCTTCAGCCCGGGCCTTAAGCTGACCACCGCTCACTATGAAATCTACACCACTCTATTAGAGCCGCTTATGCTTTCGCAGGTCCCCGGCTTCGTGGAATCGGCCTATCGCGGCTACCAGAACCAACTCCCCAAACCCATCGAAACAACCTCCCCCTTCATCCTGTATTTGTTTGCCGACCGCCGGCAGTGGGAATCCTTCACCACCGACTTCACCGGCCCGCACGCCCCGCTTTATCTCCAAATCAAAGCCGGCGCCTATTATCTAAAAGGAAGCTGCATCGCCTACAACATCGGCCGCGAGCGAACTTTCGCCTCAATCGGCCACGAGGGGTGGCATCAGTTTAATTCGCGATTGTTCAGGTATCGGCTGCCGAGCTGGCTGGATGAGGGCGTGGCGATGATGTTCGAGACGAGCCAGTATGAAGGGGGCCTGTTCAGCTTTCAGCCGGACAGGAATTTGTACCGTCTCGGGGCGCTCAAAAAGACCCTGATTAAAAATGAGATAATACCGCTGAAGGAGCTTGTGGGGATGAATCCCGGCGAGGTCGTTGTCGCAAGCGATGAAGCGGTAGCGGCGTTTTACAGCCAGGCATACGCGCTTGTGCGGTTCCTGCGCGAGGACAAGTACGGCAAACGCCTCAGCGATTATCAAAAGATGCTCTTCGACGGCCTTAACGGCCAGTGGCCCCTCGATGAAACGGGACAGCGAATCGCCGCCGACAGGAACATTCCGATAACCGTCGGCTGGAACAAAAGGGTCGGGACGATGCTCTTCGAGCAATATATCGATGAAAATTTCGAAAAAATCGAAGAAGAATACCTTACGTTCTGTAGGAAGATTGTTTACCCCGTGAGATTAAAGTAAAAAATATACCCGCCAAGACACAAAGACGCTGAATTTTTCTTTGTGTCCCGGTGACAAAAAAATTGGAAATCGGAAATTGAAAATCGCAAATCTTCCCATAATTCTCGCTTCTGCGTCACAGAGGCGCAGGCAGCTTCTCGAAGAAGCGGGCTATAATTTTAAGGTCGTTGTTTCTCAAATCGACGAGGGGGCTTTCCCTGCCGAAGGCGTCACGCCCGTCGATTACGCAAAACAACTGGCCTTGGCCAAGGCGAAAGATATCGCGGGGAAGTTTCCCCATTGTCTTGTTATCGGGGCCGACACCGTCGTTGATTTTGACGGGAAGATTATCGGCAAGCCCGCCGACGCCGAAGACGCTGAAAGAATTACGAGGATGCTTTTCAGCAGGCCCCACAAGGTGATTACCGGCGTTGCGATTGTCTGCAGAAGCCGTAATGTTGAAATCGTCGAGGCCGAAACGACGATTGTTTATCCTAAAAAGCTTACAGAGGCCCAGATAGCCGAACATATTAAAAGCGGCACGTGGCGCGACAAGGCAGGCGCATACGCAATTCAGGAAATGAAGCAAGACCCGTTTGTTGACCGCATAGACGGCTCTTTGACAAACGTTATTGGTCTGCCGATGGAATTACTGGAAAAACTGCTCAGCTGCAGATAGACACTGTTTTTTAAAAGTAAAAATAAAACTTGGTGTCTTAGTGTCTTAGTAGTAAATCTTTTCCCTGTGGAAAGTTCAGCCGCGCAAATTCCCCGTGATACTTTTTGGCCGCGGCATCATACGCGCGGGCCGCCTCAATTTCATTATCGTAGCTGCCCAGCCATATCTTTCTGCTTTCATGTTTGATTTGCGCGACGAATTTTTTCATCTTTTTCGAAAAATGAACCCCCAGATACGGCGATGTCGTGTTTTTCCTCTTTGGCCTGTTATAGCCGTTCTGTGAGCGCGTCGCCGGCCGTAAATTGGCCCGTCGGTTGTCCAGTCCATTGCAGTTCCTGTGGTCAACAAGTGCCCCCTCGGGCGGATTAAGAATAAACCTGTGCATCGAGATTAATTTCGAATGATGACCCGGGTCTTTCAGAAAATGCACTGCGTAAACACTGTCGAAGTCCTCCTTGACCGTCCAGTCCAGTTCATTCACCCGGTAGAAGTCCTTCTGGTCAACAAGCGCATACCTTCCCCCGGTTAAATAGACCCTGCGGAATTCCTCCCCGTATCTGTATCGCCGGTATTTCAGAATCGCACCCGCAAAAATCCGGTCAATCCAGTCCGGTACCCTGATTTCTAATCGAATCTTCATAATTTCCCTCCTCGCAGCGCAGATCCCCGAGAACCCGCTCCTTTGGTTCCGCAACAGGAGACCCCTCTGCCTATTTAGCCCAGACCCCCGTGGTCGGGGTTTCGCCGAGCCCCCGGCTCGGCAGCGAGGTATTATACCAAACGCAAGTTCGATAATCAATGAAAATATACATTTTTTCAACAATTTTAATTGCAGCCCTAACTCCTTGTTGTTGAAGGACTTGCCGCAAAGAAACAAAAGTATTTATAATTTTCGTTCCTTCGACAAGCTCAGGACATCTTTGCGATTGCCGATTTCAAAGGCGGTTTCAACCAATGGCGGAATATTCAGCGTTCAGCGGTTGTGGTTGCGCTGCTCGTTTCGTCAAACGTATTACGTTAAACGTAACCGATACGAGCCGCGCCACCGATTGACGAAATACGAAAACAAGGTTGTATCAACGCCGGCTTTGCTTTTGACATAATCGGGATTTTGCCATAAAATGGTATTTATATGAGTCAAAGACAGGGGACAAATAGCGTTGACCGACGCCAGGCGGTTCTCATCAAAGGCAAGGTGCAGACAAGCGATTATGTTGATGCCACCCCCGCCCGGCGAGTTGCGCTTGTGTGGGAGCTTACTGAAGAGTTGTGGTCTATTGCCGGAAAGGCCGATGCTCAACGACGACTACAAAGAGATGTTACAGCTTTTAAAAAGCAATGAGGTCAGATTTCTCGTTGTCGGTGCGTATGCGATGGGGGCATACGGCTATCCGCGTGCGACCGGCGATATGGATATCTGGATATTGGCATCGGGCGAAAACTCACAAAAGGTTTTCAATGCATTAAAAGAATTTGGTGCGCCTCTCGCGCAAATTAATGAATCAGCTTTCGCTTCCCGCGATGTAATTTTTCAGATAGGAGTTGCCCCGAGACGCATTGACATTATTACATCCGTCGATGGAGTCGAGTTTGAGCAGGCCTGGCAGCACAGGGTCGAAATCGATATTGACGGCTTGAATGTGCCGTTCATTTCAAAGCCCGACCTCATCAAAAACAAGGAATCCACAGGCCGGGAAAAAGATGTCCTCGATGCAAAAATCCTCAGAGAAAAAGACGCAGGTTAACACGGCTTTTAATTAACAAATTTTTTTTGTGCCTTTGTGGCACCGAATTTCGTTCTTAACAACGACGGGTTAAAATCAACTCAAAAATCAAAGTGTAAATTGCAAAATTGCGGTGGCCCGCTGCACGGGCAGGATTGTTTTGACAATGGATATGGCGTGGGTAGAATTTACTCCGTGAGATGGCCTTGTCTGTCTCAGAGGGTTGGCACGAGGAAAAACGGGCTTTCTTTAGTTCTTGTCTGTGATAAAATGAAAGCAAAGCTATGATACGTCGTCGATGGCCAGAATGGTGGGATTGGGAATTGGAGTTCAGCCCCCATTTATTCAAGCGTATGCTTGACCGCGGCTTTACGGAACTGGACCTTAGAACGATGCTTGAGCACGCGAGGGGCTACCGACCCGACGTTGTTGTCGGGCGATGGGTTGTCGTTAGTTTGCATCGCAGGCAAACGTGGGAAATAATTGTGGAACCGGATTTTAACGCTAAACGTCTTTTAATAATAACTGCCTATCCTTATTGGGAATCCTGATATGAATGACCCGTATTTGGAAGTGACATTTCGACATGGCCGGCCGATAGCCGGGTACTACTATTTGCCTCGCCGTCCTAAAGACAAAAGCCACAAAACCAGGCGAATTGAGCCGGGGCTTGTGATTGATTTTACCCGCGAGGGCAAACCAATCGGAATCGAAATCCTCGCCCCAGAAAAGCTTACTTTGGCTTTGCTCAATCGTGTGCTTCGGGACCTCGGCCTGCGACCGCTAAAACGTGCCGACCTGGCCCCTCTCAAAGCTGCCTGATTTATCCGCCTCCGGCGAAAAAAAATAAAATTACGGACTAGGCAAAAATAAGTAAATAACCCAAGTTTAAAACGAAAGTTAATAAAATGGCTCAAAATTCTCGTAACGATTTTTCTCATAAAACAATCGATGCACTAGCAAGGCGCGCTTCATATATATGTTCGAATCCCGACTGTCATTGTATAACCCTTTGTCCTTCCGATAGGGATCCGGAGAAACACATATATATTGGCAAGGCAGCTCACATAACGGCAGCGGCACAAGGTGGTCCACGATATGACTCTTCTTTGACAGATGCGCAGAGAGAATCGATTGAGAACGGTATCTTTTTATGTTCTAACTGTGCGGAAATGGTAGACAAAAATAACGGGCTTGACTATTCCGTTGATCTTCTGCATCAATGGAAAAATGACCACGAGGAATGGGTAAAAGCACATTTAAATAAAACGCCATATTCATTGATAAATATTGTGGAAGGTGAATTTACTGCAAAAGGCGAAGGTAAAGTGACAGCTATCAGAACCAAGAAGCCAACTCTTTTTAAGCCAGGAACCAAAGGGACGGCTGAAGGGATCGGCGAAATAACAGGTTTAGACATAGAATGAAAGGAGATTGCAAATGAAAGTTGGTGCTTTCTTCGGATACAAATGTCCAAGATGTAATAGTACAGTCGATATTGGTGCTGTTGCAGGTGCCTCCACACTCAAATGTCCAAATTGTGGAGTCGATATGGTTCCAGATCCGAAGGGCAAAACCAGCGCGGCAAAGGCGTATTGCCCAAAATGCAAATCGTTATACGGACTAGTTAATTCAGATCGGTGCCCGCAATGTGGTGGGCCATTTCAGAGTATTCAATAGTTTCTGAATAAGAACTCGAAGATACCGCATTTTTGCTTTCCTGTCCTCGCATGTCTTTGGCGGGGATTGCCATTTGATTTTTGATTTACCTTTGTCCTATTTCCCCAACTGTCCAATTTGGGGGAGACCGCGTTTTTCAGTATTGAAAACGCGATTTTGGGGACGGACTTGACTTTTGGGAATTTGTGCCTATAATATCATAGCGCGACGCAAGATTTCTGTTAAATTTAGCCCGTCAATTTATTGGCGGGTTTCTTCCTTTCACGAAATACGAGATACGAGCGACGAGATACGAAACGATGCCGACCTTTGACACTTTTTTAATTTCTCGCATACAGCAGGCCAACGACATTGTCGATGTCATCGGCGAGCATCTTGCGCTGAAACGCAAGGGGCGCGAAATGGTCGGCCTTTGCCCGTTTCACGATGACCACAGGCCCAGCTTCAACGTCAATCCGTCAAAGCAGATTTTCAAGTGCTTTGCCTGCGGGGCGGGCGGCGACGTCGTCAAATTCATCCAGATGCGCGAAAACCTTTCGTTCCCTCAGGCCCTTCAGCGATTAGCTGACCGCGCCGGCATTAAAATCGAACCCCTCAGACATAAAGCATCGAGTATCGAGCATCGAGAATCGGGTATCGAGATTGACCCCAACGACCTTGCCCGCGTAAATGCCTGGGCGGCCAAATATTTTGCCGCGAACCTGGCGCATCCCGAAAAGGGAAAAGATGCGAGGCAATACGTTGGAGAGCGCAAGCTCTCAGAAGACAGCGTTAAAAAATGGCAAATCGGTCTGGCTTTAGGCGCAGACAGCGACCTTCTGGCTTCAGCCAGACGAGCAAAAATTCCGGAACGTCTGCTTGTCGGAGCGGGGCTTGTCGTCGGGACGGGTTTGTCAATGGCCGATAAATTTGTCAACCGCCTGATGTTTACAATCTGCGACGTTACCGGCAGGGTTATCGGCTTCGGCGGCAGAATACTTTCAGGCGAAGGCGCAAAATACATCAACTCGCCCACGACGGTTTTGTTCGATAAGAGCAATGCCTTATTCGGCCTGAATCACGCCCATCATCAAATGGTTTCTTCCGATACGGCTGTTGTCGTCGAGGGTTACACCGACGTGATTATGGCGCATCAGTTCGGAGTGACAAACGTAGTAGCGACTTTGGGCACGAGTTTCACGTCGGGACACGCCAGAATCCTCAGGCGATACGCCAAAAAAGTCATTCTGCTTTTCGACAGTGACACAGCCGGTCTTGAGGCGGCGAACCGCGCGCTTCAGGTCGCCCTCGGCTCGCGCATTGATATAGCAATCGCAAGCGTTCCTGAGGGCAAGGACCCGTGCGATTTTCTTTTGGCAAAGGGAAAAGCTGCGTTTGAAAAGGTGATTGAAGACGCAGCAGACGTTTTTCAGTTCAAGTGGCAGCGTTTGCAAAGCGACCTTGGCAAACAGCCGACAATCGCGGGTAAAAAGCAGGCATTGGACGGGTATTTAGACGCGATAGCGACCGCGATTGGCGCTGGTAACCTTTCAGAAATAGAAAAAGGCCTGTATGTGAATCGCATCTCGGCCATTCTGACAATAGAACCCGCGGAAATACGCCGCGAGCTGAACCGGCGGACGGCAAGGACGAAAACGATTTCGCAAATCGAATCGCCCAAAACCGATTTGGACCTCGGCGAGGGGCTTTCAGCAACGTCGCAGAGGGAAATCAT
>CAYLXJ010000014.1:0-14762 GCA_964387385.1 uncultured Pirellulales bacterium | reverse complement strand
GGCGACGGGTCCCAGGCATTTGCATCGTTGCGGTCAATAGTCAGGACTGTGTTGGTGTCAACCACGTTGTAGGTCGGACCGACAAAGGAGCCGCGAACAGCCACAATACGCTGGGCAGTGATTAAGCTGTTAAGCTCGTCCACTGCATCGCCGTCTATGCCCAGCTTTCCGCCGGCTATGTAAATCTTGTTCCTGGCCCAGCTGTCACGAATTGTGAAGTTTTGCGGGAAAAGGTCAATATCGCAGGTGTCGTAGAGTTCGCCGCCGTTGAGTGTAATGTCGCCGTTGTAAATCGCGATTTTCGGGGTTATTATCGAGCCGCCGTTGACTATCACGTTGCCCCAGTTGAGCCACCAGGATGAGCTGCCGCCGCCGACCCACAGACCCTTTCCGCCGTAACCGGGGCCGGGAGGTGCAGTTTCATCTGTGTAGTTCGCCATTTCATTGTTAATGCGAATCAGGCCGCCGTTCAAAACGAGGACGGCCGGGGTGTCTGTCCAGCCCGGCTGCGCGTATTGCAGCGACGTGCCGCCCAGAGACACACAGTTGGCGTCAAATACTCCGGACTCCATTATAACGTTGCAGTCCGGCGGACCATACTGCCACATCCAGGGGTTGATTTCCAGCGATGTGACCTTGTAGTTCGGCCCGCAGCTCAAGGCATCTGTAATCACCGGCGTCGGCGCCTTGGCCTCGATACAAGCCCTGTCAAGTTCACCAGGTACAGGGCCTGCGCCGTCTTCCCAGTTGACCGGGTCGCACCAGTCAGAAGCGGTACCGCCGCCGGTCCACCTCGTCTGGCCGCCGAGAGCGAAATTGCTCAAGGCCAACAAACAAACAAAAACAATAATAGATGTACTTTTCCTACACATTACATTTTCCTCCTTATCACCCACGGTTCCTAAAAATACACATACTATCTATAATATGCTTAGCTACACCGCTAAGCTGTTATACATTATCAGAATACCACGCCATCCCCCAAAAATCAAGCTTTTTTTGGACTATTTTGAGAATTTTAACTATCTTGCCCTTTGTCCCTATTTTTTTTCTAACATCTTTAACTTCAATGACTTATCTTGGCTAAAACACATAAATTTGCAATGTTTTATTATCTTATGTTTGCAACTCCCTGTTATTACTTAAGTTACAATCAATTATTCCTGATGTTTATTATATATTCCACTCAATACCGATTTCTGCGAAATCGAGAAAATTAATAAAATCGTCGTTTACAAGGTCGGCGCAGTCGGGTTCAGCAGAGCAATCGCCTGAATTAAGCCACTGTTCGGCAAATACATCAATATCCCGCAAATCAACGAAACAATCCCTGTTGAGGTCCGAGGCGAGCATGCAATCGAGCACCAGCGTGTATTCAGCCGGCGTTTGCCCCGGACTCAGTTCAATGGTTTCTACCTGAGAAACAATGCCCGGAACACTGATTTCCACTTCATAAGTGCCGTGAAATCCCCTGAAATTCACGTTTCCTTCTGAATCCGTGGTATTTGCGTCGTTTGTTGTCCATTCGCTCATCAGCGATTCGTATCTCCTGCCTGCCTCGTTGAGCGTCCAGTCGGAATTGACAATATGACAATAATCACGCCAGTGCGAGTCCTCCCAGAAACCCCACATCAGAATACCCTCCACGGCAGGGTGGCTGAAGGCGGTGCGATAAAACTTCTCAAGGCCGTCGGCCCTGTCATTTTCATCTACGGCCGAATAATCGTATTCAGTGCACCATATAGGCAGGTTCATATCCGACAAACTATCCAGCCGGTCATATATGGCATAGGTTTCGATAGTGTTGAAATGACATTGAGCGCCGATTCCCTCCACGGGGGCGCCTCTATTGAGAAGGTCCTGAATTTGCGCCTTGTATTCCTCGGTCTCAGGGCCGGCAACTACACTGTAATCGTTAACAAAGAGTTTGCAGTCGGGGTCAATCGCTTTGGCTGCCTGGAACATCCAGGGGTGAATATCGGGACCCAGCCGGTCTTTATAAAACGACCCGTGAAGCATTTCGTTATCGACGTCCCAGTGAACGAACTTGCCTTTGAAATGATTAACGGCGCTATTCATCCGGCTTTCAACTGCGCTTCGCAGCGGGCTTGTCGCCGGCAGGGGGGCGTAGGCGAGGTCTTTTATCCATTGCTGCACTGTTCCTTCTACTTCCCAGTAAATACCATGGCCGCGCATTATAATTCCGTTCGATGCGCACCAGTTATAGATGTTGTCCGCGGTCGTATATGTAACATTACCCTGCGTCGGCTCATTTGAGTACCATTTCGACTCGTTTTCACACACAGCCCATTCGTAGTGGTCTTTGAAAAATTGTGCGTAATCGGGATTGCTTAGGACCCTGTAGTTTATAGCGGAACCGAACGCGAACTGATGTTTGACCTGGTTGATATTGACCTCGACGCCTTCGAGGGGCTGCCCCCGCTGATTAGTTACGGTTATTTGAGCGTCTCTCTTGCGGACCTGCTCGATTCTCGCATTTGTTTGCTCCTCGTTCCAGTCGTTTACCTCCACAACTTCAACGTCGTCGAGATAATAATTAACGCCCGCTGCCGGCCCTTCGAAATATATGACTATATTCGTCAGCGTTCCGTTTACATCGAGCGTGTAATACCCTTTAAGCTCGGTCCACTGATTGTCATATCCAGTTGCCCAGTCCACCCAGGTATAGGCAGTTCCGGAGTCATCTGTTTTTGCAACCGTTACATTGATATTGCTGCTCGATGCCCCATCGAGTTTCATCCAGCCGGAAATCCGATAAATCCTGCCGTCTGTCATTTTTCCCATCATCGACTGCCGCAGCGAACTCCATGTATTTGTTCTGCTGTAAGCATATCCGCTTTGACTGCCTGTACGGTAAACGCTTGTCGAAACCGATATGCTGCAGCCGACGCCGGACCATCCCGTAGTCCCTGACTCAAACCCCGGATTTGTAACGAGATTGGCTGCAGACGCAATCTGAATGCAATCAAGAAATAGAAAAAGAGTTATAAAACAAGTATATCGCATAAACTTGCTTTCGGGCGTGTTATAAATTGAGCCGGATTTCCACATTATAAATCCCATTCCTGGCCGAAAGACGCAAAATCGATGAAATTAAACGTATCCTCGTAGTAGAGCCAGTCGTTTGCAAAGGCGTCGAGGTCGTAAATATCGACGAGGCAGTCATTGTTGGCCATATCCCAGTTCAGGGGTTCTGCCTGCAGGACTATGTGACAGACGCTTGTTTTGGGAACAGTGTAAGAAAAAGTATTATTTGTAATAGTGCTAATCGCGGTGGTTTCTGTGATGGTTGAGCTTGTGTTGCTGAATTTCCAGACCCTGCCTGATGTATAGTTTCGCGGGCTTGAGATATTAAACGTTCCGCTGATATTTTCGTCGATATTCTTGTTGATAACCATAAGGTGGATCTCGCAGGGCGAGGTTTCTGATACCGAAGCATAAATAGAGCTGTTGACCTTGTCCGACATAGTTGCAGGGACATTCATATCTCCGAAAGTAGAATGTGCGCCGTCGTAGTTTCTGTATATTTTTATCGCGGCATCAACATAAGAGCCGCTGCCCCAATAGGTCGCTATATACACGCCATATTTTCCAAAGATACCTAAGACGTCCGCGGTAGCAATACCGGTTGACCAATGAGTTTCAGGTCCGTAAGCATATTCTGTAATTGCAAGATTGGTATCCGGGTAGTAGGTGCTAATCGAGCTTTTCAGCGGCGGCAGGATGGGCAGCCATTGACCAAACCATGTCTCAATCCAGCTTATTTCATGATAATCATAATCCCAAAGCGACCTCGGCGCCTGCATACGAGCGTTATACATAGCGTTGGTGTTTATATTGTCTAAAATTCTGTGATTGGCGCCGTCCTGCGCTTCCGGATACCAGTGAACATCGAGGGCGTCCAGCAGCCGTTTTCCCGCGGAGGCCGATGCCGCCTCCATTTTATCGAGATAATAACTAAGAAACCAGTTATAGCCGGCGCCCTGAGAACTCCAGTCGGACGCGCCCTGGAAATCGAGATAGCCGGCAAAACCGTAACTGACTGGACCAAGAAGCTGGGCATTAGGGTCAACGTTTTTTACGGCAGTCGCCAGAACGACGGTTTTGTCTTTTAGCTCAAGACAGCACGGGTCGAAGGGGTGGACTTCCCAGTGCGTAGCGTGAGTGGGACCTTCCGGCGCATACCAAAGGTCGGGTTCGTTGTCGAAATTATAGAATTTGACGCCGTTGGGCTGACCGGCGGAGCCATAGGTGCTTACTAAAAAGTTTACGAATTCATCCATATAAACGTTGGCGTCTGTTGTGTCGGGGCTTCCCGGGGGGCTGCAGAACGGAGTTCCTTTGGCGAAAACAACCTTTTTGAATCTCGACGAGGGTGCCGCCTGAGTATTGCAATCGACGAAACCGTTTTTATCTGCCGATACAAAACCGGCCATCTGCAATGTTACGATTGAGGCCTGACCCTGTGCAAGGGCTGTATTGTGAAAATCCGTTATGGCTTTTCCCGGTATCGTGCTGCTGCTCATATAATTGTCATTATTCCACCACCAGTCCGAGCCGGCATTTGAGAAGTTGTTTTCCCAGTTGTAGGCAGTCAGCCGGTTGCCGCCGCTTCTTCTTATGGTGTAATCGGTTCCGCTTCCCCAGTTGGAGCCGTAAACATATTTACTGATTGGTGTTTTATTGCCTTCGGTGCTAATGTTATAAGTAACGGCTATGTCTGCGGCTTGACTGGCAGATGTGAATAATATGGCAAAAACAATTAGTGCGAGAGGGGAAAAAGCTCGGTTCATCACATTCTCCTTGTTTTATGCTTGCTGTCGGCAATAAAAGATTCGTCCCCGCCCGGCAGACAAGCGGGACTTGAGTGTGGTAATTCTATTATACCTCATAAATCGTTAAAAAGTCAAGGGCTTAGCTGCTTTTTTCATAACCATTTTCCTCAAAAGGACTTATGAACAGGTCTTCCAAATTTGACGCATTTCATTGTTTACACACAAAATCCCCTGTGCTATAACCTTTCAATCAATTTTCAAGAAACCTGAAATTAAGGAGAAGATACGATGAAAGTAAAAAGAAACATTAAAATCCTGATGATGGCTGCTGCGGTAGGGATTCTTTTACTCAATATATCCTGCCAAAAGGGCAAAAGGGCTGAATCGAGGACAGCCGGTATGTCGGCACGGCCGGTATCGGAAGCCGCAGGACGACAGGTCATAAATTTCAATCGCGACTGGAAATTCGCTAAAAGCAGCAGGTCAGGGGCCGAATCGCCCGATTACAATGACGCTGACTGGAAAACCGTTCGCCTGCCTCACGACTGGGCGATTTCGGGGCGATTTAATCAAAATGAGGACGGCTATGCCGGTAAACTGCCCTGGCAGGGCGTCGGCTGGTATCGCAAGAATTTCACGCTCGATAAGCAGGACGAGAACAGGCGTGTATATTTTGATTTTGACGGGGTGATGGCGTTTCCGCAGGTTTATGTAAACGGCAAGAGGGCAGGGGGTTGGGATTACGGCTATATGTCGTTTCGCGTCGATGCGACGCCATACGTTAAATTCGGCGGGGAAAATGTAATCGCTGTTTATGTCGATACGCGCAGGCACAAGACGCGATGGTATCCCGGCGCGGGGATTTACCGCAAAGTTACAATGACAATCTGCGAGCCGGTCCATATTGCGCACTGGGGAACGTATATAACCACGCCCGAAGTTACCGGAGATTTAGCGACGGTACGCGTTCTCACGACCGTCGAAAACCATCTCGATAAAAACGCAAAAGTCAGCGTATCGGTCATTATCTTAGACCCCGACGGAAGGGCGGCAGCAACAGGCGGTAAAAACACGGTCGTCTTGCAAAGCAACTCTCGCGAGATAGACCAGTCATTTACTGTAAAAAAGCCGCAGCGGTGGGACATAACAAACCCGGAACTCTACAGGGCACAAACGATTGTTCGCATTGATGATAAGGTGGTCGATACCGATACGACGCCTTTCGGCATCCGCACGTTCGGGTTTACGGCCGATGACGGTTTTCACCTCAACGGCAGGCGCGTGCAGCTTTACGGGGTTTGCCTTCACCACGACCATGGACCTTTAGGCGCCGCCTTTTATACCCGCGCGATGGAACGGCAGCTTGAGATTATGCGCGATATGGGGGTAAACGCGATTCGCACAAGCCACAATCCGCCTGCGCCGGAACTGCTTGAATTGTGCGACAAGATGGGATTTGTTGTATGGGACGAGGTGTTTGATAAATGGGACGGGACGGCCGACAGGATTGACGGCCAGCCCAAACTCGAAGAGCACGGCGAAAAGCAGATTCGCAATTTCGTTTTGCGTGACCGCAATCACCCCTGTATCGTCGTCTGGTCAATCGGCAACGAGATTCAGTCGCGGCCAACGGACCCTGAAGGCGCCACGCCTGAACGAGTGAAATTTATGTGTGATTTTTTCCGCAAATACGATATGACCCGACCGGTCAGTATGGCCTGCTGTTTTCCCAACCAGGTTGCACAATCGACGTTCGACGCCCTGGACCTGGCCGGCTGGAACTATGGACGAAGATACGGCAAATACAGGGAGAAATATCCCGACAGAGCGATTATTTACAGCGAGTCGGCATCAGCCCTGAGCACACGCGGCTTTTATGAGCTGCCGCTCAGGACGCAAAAAAACCAGTATTCCAAGCAATTCCAGGTCGATTCATACGACCGCAATGCGGCAAGCTGGGCCGACATCGCGGACCGCGAGTTCGAACTGATGGAAAAGGACAAATTTGTCGCGGGAGAATTCGTCTGGACGGGCTTCGATTACTTAGGTGAGCCCACGCCTTACAGCAAACAGGCCCGAAGCTCGTATTTCGGAATCGTTGACCTTGCTGGAATTCCCAAGGACCGCTTTTATCTTTACCGCAGCCACTGGCGGCCTGATACCTTGACTGTTCATATCCTGCCGCACTGGAACTGGCCCGACCGAATCGGGCAAAATGTCCCAGTTTATGTTTATACCAATGGCGACACTGCTGAGCTATTCCTTAACGGCAAGTCATTAGGCAAAAAAACGAAAAATAAAGACGCCAAGCTCTCACCTTACTATGATGTAATCTACAAATATCGCCTCTGCTTCGAAGATGTCAATTACGAGCCGGGCGAACTTAAGGCAGTTGTATATAAGGATGGTATCGAAATCGGTCAGGCAGTAATGCGGACGGCAGGCGAGCCGGCGAAAATCCGCCTGACGCCCGACCGCAAGGACCTTAAGGCCACAGGCGATGACCTCTGCTACATTCTCATCGAGGCATTGGACGCCAAGGACGTTCTCTGCCCTCTTGCGGATAATGAGATTCGATTCAAAGTCGAAGGCCCCGCTCAAATTGCGGGCAGCGACAACGGAAATCCGCTCTCCTTCGAGCTTTTGCAGGATGACAAACAGAAGCTATTCTTCGGCAAGGCAGTTCTTATCGTGCGTTCCGATGAAGGGCAGGGGGGTAATATACGCGTTATCGCTGAAAGCGACGGCCTAAAATCAGCCGAGGTAACAGTTCAAAGCCGTTAAAGTTTTGAACCTAAGTTGAGCAATAAAAAGCCCCGACTATAAAAGTCGGGGCTTTTTATATTATTAAGCATTAACGCAAAGATCAGTAAACTACTATGGGTTAACACCCATAGTAGTTTACTTTGTTTCCAACTTTGAAGTTTGCATTCGAGCTGGGCAGGCCACCAGAATCCCAGTTGCGTCGATACGTTTGAGCCGCTCCATAAATTTCCGTGGTTGCTCTCCGAATAAGCCAGGGAAATGGCGCCCCATTGTTTAAGGTTTGAGCGGCAAACAACCGAATATGAAAGCTCTTTGGCACGGGTCAACGCCGGAACTAAAATCGCCATCAGCAGCGCAATGACTGCAATAACTACCAGCAGCTCAACAAGAGTGAATGCCTTACGGCTACTCATTCATTATATTTTACCAAACAGAACTATTCCCTGTCCACAGGCGGGGAGCCCCATACGCCGACTGAAAACCATCTCATATCTTCATTGTTGGGCTGATTGGGATTATTAGTCCGCCCAAGGCCGAAATCAACAGTTCGCTTGTCTCTCCATTTATAGTATTCAGTATGGCCGTCAGCAAATGAGTAAGTCGATCCTTCGCCGTGACGAACCGGTGGGTCATCCCACCATACCTGGCTGGCAGGGATTGAATTTTTATAGACGCGAACTGTATAACCGCCCATCGCGCTTGGCCCCAAACCTCCGTCGTCGTAAAAGACAATCCTTTCGTATTGCTTGCGAATCGTCTGTCGGATTTTTACCATAACTGCGCCTCCCCCGACAATTTGAATAACATTCATACTTTCCACTACAGAATACATTCGCATGTGTTCGCTTTGACCTGTAGGGCACTTATACATCTTAACATCTTTTACATAACGGAATAGCGCCCCTTTCATAATCTTGTCTTTTTTTTCTTCCGTTGTCATAACTGTGCCCCAGTCGTTCAAAGTCCAGGGCATTTCGTTATGGTGAATACCGCCTGAAGCATAAGTGCCGGTTTTTGTTTCCCAGTCGCCGTATTCCTCGGCATCGCCGTTTACAATCCTGTCATTGTTCTGGTCGGCGTACATAATCCAGCCGATTAATAACTGCTGAAGATGATGCAGGCAGACAGCTCGCTTGCCCATCTCTTTTGCGCGGCTTAACGCAGGCAACAGTATCGCCATCAATAACGCGATTACGGCGATGACGACCAGAAGTTCTACCAGTGTGAAACCACTACGTCTTTTCATAATGTTTATTTATACGAAAAAGACGTCAAAAATGGAACGCCATTTTTTGCTTTACTTCCACCATTTTTTGCATATAATAGGAATATATGAAACGGCTCAAGAGGGTGGCGTTGATGATTGAGAGCTCACGGACATATGGCAGGGAGCTTGTCCGCGGGATAATGCGATATTCGCGTCTTCACGGGCCGTGGGTGTTTCCGTGGGTGTTTTACAGACAGGAATTGTTTTACGCGGCACGCGGCGGCGAAAAAGCAGAATTGGAACACCTGAAAAAGTGGGGGCCGGACGGCATAATTGCACGCGATTCGAGAGATATTGTGAAATTGGGGGGATGGAATATCCCGCTGTTTGTGGCTGTAGCGATGGAGCCGCCTGATGTTCGCCACAACAACATAATATCTGATAATGAGGCTATCGGCAAAATGGCAGCCGAGCATCTTCTTGAAAGGGGTCTGCGTAATTTCGGATACTGCGGCTTCGATGATATGTTCTGGTCAGTTCAGCGAGGCGAAAGTTTCGCTGGCTACATATCGAGGGCGGGTTTCAAGACGAGCTTCTACAAACAGCCGAAATCACGCGCCGCAAGGACGTGGTACAGGGAGGAATCCGTTCTTACAAAATGGCTTCAAGGACTTCCCAAGCCGGTTGGTGTGATGGCGTGCAACGACGACAGAGGCCAGCACATCGCCGAGGCCTGTGCCAACGCGGATATCGACGTGCCTTATCAGGTGGCTATTATAGGAGTCGATAACGACGACCAGGTGTGTGATATCTCCAATCCGTCGCTTTCGAGCGTGGCGCTGGATGCTGACAAGGCCGGCTTCGAGGCAAGCGCATTGCTCGCCAGGATTATGGCCGGCGAAAAACTGCCGCCCCAAACGGTAGTTGTTCACCCGACAAGAGTGGTAACAAGACAGTCAACCAGCTTCGTGGCGGTTGAGGACAAGCTCTTAAGCCGGGCGTTAAATTATATTCACCAGAACGCCAGGTGCCTGATACAGGTCAGCGACGTCGTAAAAGCCACGGGCGTATCGAGGCGATGCCTGCACGACAAATTTCTGAAGGCGTTGAGGCGTTCGGTTTACGACGAGATTAGACGCGTTCGAATTGACCTTATCAGCCGGATGTTACTCGAAACGGACTTGTCGATAGCGGATATTGCTCTTGGCCTCGGATACGACAATACCAATCACATCGCACGGTATTTCAAGCAGAAAACGGGATTGTCGCTTCTCGAATACCGCAAGGTTCACGGGCATAACAAGTACTGAAAATAACTGAGGGTATTTCAGGATTGCTGTTAATCAGCAGCGGGAAGATTCGGAAGTATTATCGTAAAAGTCGTCCCCTTGCCCAGCTGAGAATCAACCGTTATTGAGCCATTGTGCCCATCGACGACTTTTTTGCACAGTGCAAGTCCGAGGCCGCTGCCCGATTGACATGAGCTGCTTTTCTGCTTGGTGGTAAAGAAGGTATCGAACACTTTGCTTATTTTCGACTGCTCAATTCCGCAGCCGGTGTCGCTGATGCGAATTCTGATATCGCCGTTTTGCTCCTCGGCTTCGATTTTCAATACGCCCCCGCGGGGAACCATCGCCTCGCGTGCATTCAGTATCAGGTTCATAATCGCCTGCTGAAGCTGCACAGGCACGGCCCAAACCTTCAAATTGTCATTCACGCGTATCTCAACCGTTATTCCGTCTTTTGTGAAGTCCCTGCAAAGGCAGTTGAACACGCCTTTGACGAGGGGCAGCAGGGGGGTCAGGACTTTTTCCGGGCAGGCGGCGTTGGCCATCGAAAGGATGCTTTCCATAACCTTGCCCGCCTGCCGGCAGTTTTGAGCGGTCTTTCGGAGTGTTCTCTCGTTAAGAACACGGTCTTCGGGATTTTGAAGTGCAAGTTCAGCATAGTTGGCCAGCGGCGTCAGCAGATTGTTTATCTCATGGGCAATCATTGCCATAGCCGAGCCGAGATTTGCTAAGGATTCGAGTTGCAGGAGCTCTTTAGACAGCATCTCATTTTGTTCCTGATGCTGCGCCAGCTGCCTGTGCACCGATTTGCGTTTTGCGATAATACTTGTCAACGCCTAACCCCTGATGTAATATAAAATCGGCGGAAAAAATCCGCCCTACAAGTATATAGTATCGACTTTTTTCTTGTTCTTTCTTGAACGTATGAACGAGCAACAAATACTTGATGAGCTGTTGGCTCTGCTTGAGGCCAATGGCGTGGCCATTCGCCGGGAGCCGCTTGCAGGCGGGGTAGGGGGGTTATGCACCATTAAGGGACAACATATTTTCTTTGTCGGTACGCAGTCGCCCTATGCTGAGATTGCCGCCCTTGCCGCTGAGGCCGTATCCAAAATCGTCGATATTGAGACGATTTACCTTCGCCCCGAAATACGTCAATTTATCGAATCAAATACCGCTACAAGACCGTAAGGAGAAAACCAATGGCTAAAAACAAGAAAATCGCCATAATGGTCGCTGAACAATATCAGGTCCTTGAGGTCTGGTATCCTTACTACCGGTTAGTCGAAGCGGGCTTTGACTGTGATTTTGTTGCAGCCGAGGCAAACAGGGACTACCCCTCGAAGGAGGGTTATCCATGCCGTTCGACGGTTGCCGCGAAAAACGCAAAGACGGCCGATTATGATTGTATGATTATTCCGGGCGGCTTTGCCCCCGATTTTATGCGAAGAAGCGAAGATATGATAAAATTTGCAAACGATATGGTTAACACGGGCAAAATTATCGCCTCAATCTGTCACGGGGCGTCGCTTTTATGCAGCACCAAAATGCTCAAGGGCAAAACCGCAACTTGTTATATGGCAATCCGTGACGATGTTATTAACGCCGGCGCAAACTACGTCGATATGGAATGTGTCATGGACGGCAACCTTATTACGTCGCGCAAACCCGACGACCTGCCGGCGTTTTGCAAGGCGATACTCAAGACGCTCGGCAAATAAATATTTAAAAGGGAGTAGTAAAAATATGGTGAAGAAAAAAAATGATAACCAGCAGAAACAGGCGGTCATTCTCGTTGTTGACGATAACCGTGAAAACCTTGAATTGCTCGAGGCGTATCTGGAAGACCTCGATTGCCGGACGATAGCCGCCTGCGATGGCCCAGAGGCACTGGAGGCCGTCAAAAGCGACAAGCCCGACCTTATCCTTCTGGATATTATGATGCCGAAAATGAGCGGATTCGAGGTCTGCAGGCGCGTCAAAAATGACCCTGCCACCAATCATATCCCGATTATTATGGTGACAGCCCTTAATGAATTCGGTGATATGCAGCGCGCCGTCGATTGCGGCACCGATGATTTCGTCTCGAAACCCGTTAATAAAATAGAATTGCTCACCCGTGTAAAAACGATGCTCAAACTCAAGCACATCACTGACCGCCTTGAGCGCACACTCGCCTACCTTGCCGAGGTAGAAAAACAGGCACAAACGAGTCAGCCGGATTAATGGCAGGGGGATAACGTCCTAAAACCCTAAACAGGCGGAATAGTCGATACAGCAGGCGCAATCGGCAATATTTTCACAAAAATATCACGATGGATACTGATTTCACGAACATCGTCTAACTGCTAACAGTCGCTATGCCGATAAATTCCAGTGGACGGAGGACCCGCCATCAGTTCTGAAATATCAGGGATTTGGCTTGCGAGGAGGGTGATTTTCTAAAAATCGTTGTTTAGTGTATGGGCCAGTTACTACAAATTTTAGGCAGGGGGCTTGAGGTCGAGGTGACCGAGCTTATCTGGCACTGGTTGGGCGAGGCGGCGCAAACTCTCGCCGGTTCCGACGCTGCGCGCTCCCGGTATCTCGATAAAATCGTTAAGCTGTCCTCAGACAAAAATCCCGCTAAATTACATCAAACGCTCGACGAATACCGTTGTTTGTATCCGCAATGCCATTACGGCGACCTTGCCGGGGCGGCGATTGCCCTAAGCGATAATCGTGTCCGCAAGGCCTTTGACCTGCTTAAATCGATTTACTTACGTTACCCGCGAAACGTTACTGCGCTTTACGCACTGGGTCATTGCTGCGAGCGGCTCGGGCTTGAAACACAAGCCATTGAGTTTTATCAGGATTGCCTCAAATTCAAGAATTACCTGCGTTATCCCCGGCAGCGGCTTGCGGCCATTTACTTCAAAAACGGCCAAATCGAGAAGACCGTCCGTGAATACCGGCTTCTCGCAACCGAATACCCCAACGACCTAACGATTCTGCTTACGCTTGGCCGGCTTTACCTTGCAGTTGCTCAATACAATCAAGCGGCCGATGTCTTCTCAAACGCCATTCTAATACAGCCCGATAATTTCGCGCCCGATATGGACCCGATTGATACGCTTATCGAGTCGGGCGATTACAATGAGGCGCTGGGCCAAATCGACGATACGCTCGAAATGTTTCCTGACAGGCCTGATTTACTGTTGAGACGCGCGTCTGTTTTTGCCGCCCTCGGCGAGCAGGAGCAGGCACTTGCCGGGTATAATCTCACCGTGGGCATTTACCCGAATTTTCTTGAAGCCAATATAATGCTCGGCTCTCATCATTTGCGGACGGGAAATCCCGAATCGGCCGCCCTGCAGTTCGCACGTGCGGCTTTGATAAATGACGCTATCGTTGATGCTTATCTCGGCCTTGCCTCAGCCCAGAAGCTCGCGGGCAATATCCAGGAGGCCCTTACATCTATTTCGCTCGGCTCAGCCGTCGAGACCAACGGACCGCTGCTTATGGCCGAGGCCGCTCGTCTCCATTTTCATCTGTCCGCCGGCCAGCCAAATATCGAAGTACAATCAATCATTCGCATTCTTAACGCCCACAATAATATGCTGCGATTGTCTCCGCATAATCCCGAACTGCATTACCGTTTCGGCACGCTCCTGATGAGCGTCGGCCGGTTTTCGCAGGCAATCAAGCTTCTTATAAGGGTGCTTGAGATTAATCCCGCCGGACAGGACGCCCGTAACAAGCTTGTCGTTTGTCTCAGCGAAACCGACGAAAAGGCCCTGGCCCTCGAAAACCTCTCCATTGCGGATTGTTTACAGACCGATACGCTTGAGCTTTATTATCGTGTCGCTTTACTTTACTGCAATAAAATCATGTTCGCGTCGTCGCTTCTGAATCTCGAACAATGGCTTAACGAAACTCACGCATCAAACGACGCAGCCGGACACATTTCAACAGTCCTGCACAACCTCGGCCTAATAGATTCAGCCGTCTCAATCTGTGATAATTTCCATAAAACCGCCTGCTGCTGTGAATGTTAATAATTTGAGCCCATAGCGGCATATACCGCAAAATCGCTGAAAAACCTGAATGAAACATAACATATATTATGAGACGTTCGATATTGGGTATTTTTTTAAAAAACAAGACCCCCAACAACTCTTTAATTGTTGACGGTCTTAAGGTATCAACTCCTTGATTTAAATCTGTTCTCGCAGCGAAACGGGCGGGCCTAATATCTCGTAGTGCAGAATCGCCCTGCGTAAATCCTCAATCGACGAGTATTGCTTTACAAGCTCCCTTATGAACGGTTTGTATTCAATCTCGCCCGCAGTAATAGTTTCAGCAGGGTGTTGCTCTTTGATTTCTGACAGTTCAACAGGGGTAAAGGAAACAGGTTTCATAACAGGAGGCGGTTCCTGAACGACAGGTTCTTCAATCACCGGCTGGATGGAAGGAGTTGTAACCTCATATATTGGTTTCGGCCTTTCCTGGGATTTAGGGGCAGGTTGTGTAACTGACCCTTGCTCCATTGGCTTTGTCGCCTGTTCTTTGGCAACAGAATACTGCTCTTTTTCCATTCTTATAAAATATCCCTTTTTTATTCCTTAGTCAAGGACATAAGAGAGATAAATATCGGTTTAACTCCCCAAAAGGAAAATCGACCCCTTATTAAAGAAAGTCCCTGCAACGGCTGCCGTCATCAAG
>CAYLXJ010000013.1:0-15096 GCA_964387385.1 uncultured Pirellulales bacterium | reverse complement strand
GCCTCCCTGAACATATTGCCCATCGGGTCGGGATACCGGCGAAGCTGCTCAGGCGTTATTTCCGCAATCGCCTTCATTACGAGGGGAGAAGGGGGGTATGGATTCTCGTTGGTGTTCAGCTTTATGACATCCGGCGATTTTGGCTGAAATCCCGGCTCATAACCCTTTGCCTGCTCTAAATTGTCCCGAAAATAGCCCATCAGTATTTCCTTTTTGTGTCTTGCGTCTGATTATATGCTTTTAAAGCAAAAACGAAAGCCCCCGCTGTTTTGTATTTTGAAAATCGCTCGTATTTTATTATAATCGTAGTAATAATATGAAACCGCATAAACTTATAGTTTTGGGGCTGCTTTTCACTTGTATCGGCTTTTTGTCGGCATGCTCAGGTGAAGTAAAACCTCAAGAGGACAACCGTGATGGTTTGAAACACCAGCCAAAATACGTTATTATTTTTATCGCCGACGGCGGCGGCTTCAATCATTTCAAATCGGCCGATTACTATAAATGCGGGACGGTTCCCTGCCAGATTTATGAATATTTCCCAGTTCGCCTCGCGATGAGCACTTATCCTTATGGCGGCAGCTACGACCCCAACACCGCCTGGTCCGATTTCGATTACGTAACAGACGGCTGGACTGATTCCGCGGCCGCGGCAACCGCTATGGCGACTGGAATCAAAAGCTACAACGCTGCTATCGGCGTCGATATCAACGGAAGCCCTGTCACAAATCTGCTGGAAAGGGCCGAGCAGCTTGGCAAATCGACCGGCGTTATAACAAGTGTTCCCTTCAGCCACGCAACTCCCGCCGGTTTCGCCGTTCACAACACCGACAGGGATAACTACAAGCAAATCGCCGCCGATATGGTCAATCTGAGCGCCGCTGAGGTTATTATGGGGGGCGGCCATCCTTTTTATAACGCCGATGGCGGGCTTAAAAATCCCCCTTTCTATAAATACATCGGTTCATCCGTCTGGAGCAACCTTATAAGCGGTAACGCGGGAGGCGATGCTAATGGCGACGGCGTTGCCGACCCCTGGACATTCATCGAGACCCGCGGACAGTTTCAGGCCCTCGAGACAGGCGTCACGCCAAAACGTGTTTTTGGTGTTGCTCAAGTGTATGAAACGCTTCAGGAAAAACGCTCTGGCGGTTCCATCGCCGCCCATTACAAAACGCCCTTAATCGAGACCGTTCCGACCCTCGAGGAAATGACACGAGCTGCCTTGAACGTCTTAGACGAGGACCCCGACGGTTTTTTCCTTATGGTTGAGGGTGGCGCTGTTGACTGGGCCTCACACGACCAGCGGCTGGGCAGAATGGTCGAGGAGATGCTCGATTTCAACAAATCAATCGTTACCGTTTGCGGATGGATTGAAAAAAACAGCAACTGGGGCGAATCTCTTGTGATTATTACTGCCGACCACGAGACCGGCTACCTCACAGGCCCCGGTTCAGGCGGTTTTGTCTGGAACGAGCCCGTCAATAACGGTATAGACAATCTCCCCACAATAGAATGGCATAGCGGCACACACACAAATTCTCTTGTTCCTTTCTTTGCCAAAGGCAGGGGGGCGCAATTATTTAAAGACAAAATTGTCGGCCATGACCCTGTCCGCGGCCCATACATCGACAACACATCTGTCGCCCATGTAATTTTTTCTCTCTGGTATGCTGATTGATGTTTTTAAGCCGGCAGGGAGACTTTTAAAAATAATAGCTTAAAAACAGCGACGCGAAAGAATCATGGCCGCTTTGCTCCTCGAACTCATCGGTCAAAAATGTCTGCGAGTAGCTCAACTCTAATGACTTGTGTCGCCAGACGGCCCCAACCTGAAATTGACCGACAACAGGCCTCGTATCAAGCCCTGTCAGGAAACGGTTGTGCTCTACAAATTTAGCAGTCGCCCGGCCGAAAAGATAATAATACGTTTGCTTGTCGCCGATAGTCCCTGTCGCGCAATAAGGGGCTTCTAATCTGCCTGGACCGAAATCGTTCGGCAAATTCTTCCCTAACCGCATTATCAATCCCACATCTGCATTTCGATGCACAGAGCCCGCTGTAAAACCGTATTCGAGAAAGGAATCGAAAATCTCCGTGTGCCTGAAAGGCAGCCCGTCTGCCCGATGCTTTTTAAGCCAGGTAAAATCAATCGCGAATTCGTCGTCTAATTGTTCGTCCCACCCTTCGGGCTTATCCTGGCCTACAACTTTATGAATAAATGTCTGCGATTCATCTCCCAGTGCTGACTGTCCTATGACGCCAAGATTCAATTCGAAATGTTCCATCTCGTTCTTGGCCGACCGTTGCGCGAATATACCTCCATACATCCACCCTGCAAAAACCATGTCTGGCCGAGTCCTTTTTTCCGGTTTATCGACATTGTCGGGCGTATATATATTTTGCCCCAAAAAGTATCCCATTGCTGTTTTGACCTCCCCACCTTTGCCGAAATCGTTCCAAGATGCGAAACTTTTCAGCCAGTCCCAATCCGGCTGATGTGCAAAGACCAGTTTGAGTCCGTTTGTGTAATGCCTGTCAGTCCGATGGTTCGGCTTTATGAGGGTACCGTCGTTTTCCCAGTAAATTGAAAGCAAACGGTTACGGGGCGGGATTATTGACGCTAACGGTTTATCCGAACCAGGCCCTTCATTTGCGTCTGAGGACTGTTCAGACAAAGCAGGTAAGGAAAATACAAGGCATAAAATCGTCGCCAATATTGTATCGATCAGTCCTGATTTTATCGTTTCTCTTCTTATGGCCGACTATCCTTCATTTTTCCTTAATATGTCACCTATTATACTATATCAAAATTAAACCTGCCATAAGAAGATTATGATTTGCACAATCCTCCCCCTGGCCGAATACAAAGATTCGGTCTTTGTCTTCTTTGAGTTATTCTGCTTTCAGATGACTTTAAAAACCGAGTTCATCTCACCGTAGGGATTCGGTTCCATGGAGCTGTTGTGCGGATCCTGCTGCCAATGGCCATCCACGACGAAACGATAGCGATAGGTGCCTTTTTTGAGAGGAACTCGTGCTTGCCAGGTCCCGTCAGCCGCTTTTGTCATCAGATTTTTTTCGGGGTTCCAGTTGTTGAAATCTCCCGCCAGCTTGACGGATTTTGCCTGCGGGAAATTTGCAACGAACAGGATGCTGTCGGCCATCTGCCTCGGGCCGTATGTCTTGACCGCACTTGCGGACGGCGGATTTATTTCTGCCAGTCGCGATGCGGACGGTGATGATATATTATTCAGTGTGGATTTCGAATTTCTCATAGCACACTCCTTTCAGTAAGTTTTTGTTTATTGAAAGATTCGGCACTTTCTATTTTAATTGCCTGTTCCGCTTCAATATTGTATCTGCCCGTTTGTTTGCCTGCAATGGCCTGGCTGCAGCGAAAATCCAGATTGTCCAGCACGTTCATAAAATTGATATACGCGTCGTAAGGCGAGTTATAGGGATTAAAATATTTATGCACGTCGCCGTCGGAAAACCATTTAGTGCACATATAATAGAAGTGGTCTGATGTCTGCAGTTTTTTCCAGTCGCGGATGATATCTGAGTTTTCGGTTTGCTCGACACGCTCCTTTAGCCGATACAGGTCCCCAAGAGCGTTTTCCTGCATTGAGTTGCCCATCCAGGCCGAAAGGTCCCGCTCAATGTCGGCCCAGCTTATAGTGCGGGGCACGTCGATTGTATCGACAGCGTCGTATGACCTGACTGCCTCGGAGGGGGTCTTGAAGTCATTGTCGGGATGTTTGAGAATTTCGCCGGGCAGATGGCGCATAAATTCGAATATGCCTGTTTCCTGCCACTGATGCTCGCCGAATGTCTCGTAATCCATAAACAGATTGACGACGTATCCGCAGCCGTTTACGCTGTTGACCCAGGCAGTGAATTTGTCCGCCGTAAGCGGCCAGTCGCTCCAGTCACGGCTTGAGAACCGAAAGGCGATGTCGTCGCTGAGACGGTAGTTTTTCAATAACAGCTTGAGCCGCGTTGAATTCACCGGTCGATAGACAAAATTCGGGCTCCTGTAGCCGAGTATATGGTCGGCGCCTTCGGTTATTATCGCGTTGAAGCCATCGATTTGCTCCACAACTGCGGGAAGCGCGTTGTTATAGATCAATTCTGTATTTCTGAAGACGTGCGGCGTCTGGCCGAAAAATCTTTCGATTGTCCGCCTGTGTGCCTTTACCTGCTCGATAAATTCCTGTTTCGAGAAAAGAAAGCTCAAACTGTGATAATATGTCTCGCCTAAAAACTCCACACAGCCGGTTTGTGCCAGCTTCTCAAAAGATATGATGACCTCAGGTGCAAATTTTTGAAGCTGTTCCAGCAATACCCCTGTTATGCTGTATGATATTTTGAACTTTCCCCTGTGCTTTTCTATCAGTTCCAGCATAAGGTGATTGGCAGGCAAATAGCATTTTTTGGCGACTTTTCTGCAGACCTCGGCGTTTTTGGCGTCATCGAAGTAGTTGTTGTCGCCTTCAAAAACAGTATATCTTCTCAGCCGGTTGGGCTGATGGACCTGGAAGTAAAAACATATCGATGCCACTGTTTAGCTCTCTCTGCTTTTTGTCTTCTCTATGACTTCCTCGTAGATTTTGACCACTTGTTTGGCCGAATCTTCCCAGGTGAATTTGCGCATTTTATCAGGGCCGGTTTTGCCGGTATGCCTTTGAGTGGGACGCTTAGGCGTCATTTTTGTTTTACCCGCCATTTTCTTACACCCGCAAGTCCGCCCTCACAAAGCGCGTATGTGAATAATAAACGTTCCTTTATCCTGACGCAAGAGAATTATTCCGCGTTCAAATCTTCAATTTAGCAGGCCGGTTTACCTTCCTGCTTCTTTGGCGTGAGGAACGCCGTTTTTATGTCCGGCGGAATCATTGCCTTTTTCGGCACGGGGCAGCCGGTACCATGGCTTGGTTTGATAAGAGGCGATAATCCCCAGTCGAACGAAAACGTTCTCACTATATCTTTGTTCGTTTATCGGCATCCCTGCGTTGATATGTCTGCTTATGGTAGTCATAAGGCACCTGCGATCTGTTCGAAGTCGCCAAATGTTGCAGCTTTTCGAGGCGTCTTTTGCAGCCACTGCCCGGCGCATGCGTCCCTGTTGCATCTGTACCAGATAAATATTGTCCCGTTTTCACATGTCCGTTCGGTTTCGGCCATTTTGGCCCCGCACTCGGGGCACAGCTGCTCGTATTTTGCCCGCGCTATTCTTGTGATTAATTTTATGCTGGCCATATAACTACTCCTTGTTTTTATATACCGCAAATCCATTTTTTCTTTACGTAGCAGCAATTTTTCAAATCACCCGCCTTTTGGCACTGCTTATCAAAAAAAAACCCGTAATTTCAGAAAATATTCTAACCTCATTTGTGCTTGCAGCTATATAGGCAAAATGCCTAATTAGGATTTCTTAATTGCTCAGTTTTGCCAGCAACGTTGAACTGTAGCGGTTGCACGTTTCGTATCGGTTACGTCGAATGTAAATACCCATATAATAAAAGTTTCCCTGTCCGTCTTTTGACAGGCAGGGAAACCTTTTTGCGGTGGTCTTCGGATTCTTTAGCAGAACGGCTTCGAATACCGTCCAATTGTTTCTTTTTTTTAAATCCGAGCCGCCGTTTTTAATATTTATAAGTCATACCCGACGCCGATTACCGCTGATATAAGCTGTCTGGCCAGTGTATCGGGTGTAATACTCCTTATTTATAGGCTTTTTCACCCTTCTGAAAAAACCATATCCGCCATTAGCAGACCCGCCAGCTGTATTTATGTCAGGTGCGTTCTAACGGTTTTCATTTTTTTCCTTAAATAATTTCTAAGATTCCACGATTATCGCTGATACCGGGCACTCATTTACTGCCTGTCTGACGGCGTTTTCGTGCTCGGCTGGGATGTTATCCATCTTGACTTGGGCGTATTGAATACCCATTTCAAAGACCTCAGGGCAAATATCCACGCATAAGCCGCACGAAAACAATCCTCGGTAATCCTTGCTTTCATAACGCATTCCTTAAATTATCCGTTATTTTTATCAAAGAAGTATTGTCTGTAATATACCTCAAGCACATTAGCGCAGTTTCCGTCCTCGAAAAAAATAGGCAAAATGCTTAATTGGTGGGTCGTAAATGCTGATGCGAGTGTTTTGCTTTTTCCCCCGGCTTTAAGTTGGGGATTTAATCTTTAGGATAGACTTTGGGGTTTACAGTGCGGCAAACGTTACGGTTCGGGATTAGTCAGGCCTTCCTGTATGGCATATTTAGTGAGCTGAGCAATGCTGTCTATTTTGAGCTTGCCCATAAGATTGAGCCGATGAACCTCGACGGTTTTGGAACTTATATGTAGCCGCTTTGCGATTTGCTTGGTGGTCTTGCCTTCGGTCAAAAGCTGAAGGACCTCTCTTTCGCGTTTTGACAGGATAGTGAAGGCTGATTCCTTGCCTTCGGGATACTGGCGCATATAGTTTTCGACGACAACGTTTGATATGGCAGGGCTGATATAGGTCTTGCCGCCAACCACCACGTGTATGGCGTTGAGCAACTCCTCGAATTCGCAGTCCTTAAGCAGATACCCCGATGCGCCCGCCTTAAACATCTCGATAATGAAGTTTTTGCTCGAATACATCGAAAGCCCCACAACCTTTGTTTTTGGGCAGGATTGCACAATTTGGCGCGTCGCCTCTATGCCGTTTAGGTCGGGCATTCCTATATCCATTACCACGATGTCGGGTTTAAGTTCCTTTGCCAGCTCCACGGTGGTGCGACCGTCTTTTGCCTGGGCGATTACCTCCATATCCTTTTCGCCTTGGAATGATTTGCTCAAACCGTGTCTCATTACAGCGTGGTCGTCGGCCAATATGATTTTTATGCTCATAATTCAAATCTCCTTTTTAAGGATTTTAATCTATCTTCAACGGCGCCGTCAATATGGCTTTTGTGCCTTTTCCCTGTTCTGATTCGATTTCAAATCTGCCGCCTATATGGTTAAGTCGTTCTCTAACGCTGAACAAGCCCAGTCCTTTCGGTTTTACAGCAAGCTGGTTTATCTGCGAAATGTCGAGACCGCGGCCATCGTCCTCGACTGTTACTAGTATTTCGTCTTCGACCCTCGAAATATCGACCTTTACAAACTCGGCTTTCGCGTGCTTGGCTATATTTATCAGGAGCTCTCTTACCGAGCGATAAAGCAAAACTTTAACGTGGTCTGTCAGCGGCTTGGGCTCGTTTGTTTTATGGAACGAATGTTCCAGCTTGTGTTCCGCGCAGAAGCGTTCAGTCAGTTCTTCTATAGCGGTCTCAAAGCCGAGAGTATAAAGTGTTGGCGGGCTTAAGTCGAAAGTCAGGGTCCTTGTTTGCGTGACCACCTCGCTGATATTGACGCCTATATTTTCCAGCGTCTCGGCAATTTTGGATGGTGCCGTTTTTCGTAGTGCGCCAAGCTCCCTTTTGGTAAAGGCAAGTATAGGCCCGATTGAATCGTGCATAGCCGTGGCGATATCGTGGCGTTCACGCTCTTCTGCCAGCACTAATTCGGCTGTAAGCTTCCTGAGCTGCTTCTGGTCTGCCAGTATCTTTTCCTGCGCCAGCTTTCTCTCGGTAATATCGCGGAAGACAATCTGTGTGGCCGGCTTGTTCTGGTAAATAAGCGGCGTCGCAGCCACTTCCACGTCCAGGGGCTTCCCGTTGACGCGGAGGAATTTGTCCTCCCTCAGCGGCATCGCTTTGCCTTTTTTTCTGAGATACTCCAGCAGATGATGCGTGCGTCTCTTAAAATCAGGATGCACAAAGTCGAATATATTTCTTCCAATGAGTTCTTCGGGATTTTTGCCGCCGAGAAGTTTCGCGCCCGCGGTATTAATGAACAGGATTTTATCGTCTCTTTCGAGGCCGATGCCGTCCGGAGAAAGCTCGACAAGCTGATGGTAACGCTGCTCATTTTCACGAATCTCGGTCTCTACGTCGAATCTGTGAACTGCCTCGCCAATGAGCATCGCCATATTTTCGAGGAATTCCACGGTTTCCGCCGGCAGCTTGTTTTCCTTTTTGTCGGCAATGTGAATCGCCCCCAGGATTTTTTCCCTGTAGCGTATGGGAATAACCCCCAGGGATGCAAATCCGAAATTCATACAATTTGGGCGGTAAAGTTTCTTGTCTTTCCTCGAGAGTGAGTTAATAAAATCGAAGGCGTCGTTGTTTCTAAAAGACCCCCTCCTGGTCAGCATGGGGATGTCCTGCGGTCCCGGTGTCTGTGAAATAGCACGGATGCAGATGCAGACGTCTTTTTTCAAACACAGGTTATTTTCAAGCGTCAGGAATTCGTCGCTATAACCGACACAGGATTCGAAAGGTATAAAACCGTCGTCATTTGTCAGGCGGATTCCGACGCATTCGCAGCCGGACCAGCCGCGGATTGCCTCTACGACCGAATCGAGGTATTCCTTTCTTGTGGATTTTTTCGCGAATAATTCAAGCAGCAAGTTGGTTAATCGAGTGAGATTTTCTGTCCGTTTGCGTATAGCTATCTCCTCGGTAAGTGCTTCGTTGACTTTTGACAGTTCTGCCGTGCGTTCAGCGACCCGCTTTTCCAGTTCGTTGCGGGCCTTACGCAGCTCAATTTCAATTTGTTTTCGCTCTATTGAATAACGGATGCAGCGAGTAATGAGCCGGCTGTCAACCCGCCCTTTGACAAGATAATCCTGGACACCCATTCTCATCGCGGCTATCCCCGTCTCCTCGTTATCGACGCCGGTAAGAACCACAATCGGCAAATCAGGGCTGGAAAGTTTTATCTTCAGGACGGTCTCAAGGCCGGCGCTGTCGGGCAGGGTCAAATCAAGAAGCGCCGCATCGATATGATTGTTTTCAAGACATACAATCGCTTCGCGCAGCGATGGTGCGATGCTGACGATGATGTTTTCTGCTCCGCTGGACGTGATATTTTCCTCCAACAGAGCAGCATCCGAGGGGCTGTCCTCAACAAGCAGTACCTGAAGCTTCTTTTTCTTTTCTTCGCTTTCCATGATTTTTTACCACCAAGACACTAAGACACTAAGTTTTTTACTTTTTCCTTTTTACTTTTAACTTTATTTCTCTGTGTCTTTGTGACTTCGTGGTTCTCTTTTTCTTCTAAAGTTTAGGCGGCAGTGTAACTACCGTCAGCCAGAACTGCTCTATCGATTTTACCACGCCGATGAAATGCTCGAAATCGACCGGCTTTGTAATGTAGCAGTTGCAGTTAAGCTCGTAGGACTGCAATATGTCCTTGTCCGCCCTTGACGTAGTCAGCACAATCACCGGGATTGTTCTCAGCGACTCGTCTTTTTTCAGTTCCCTGAGCACCTCGCGGCCGTCTTTCCGAGGCAGGTTCAGGTCCAGCATAATCAGGTCAGGCCTCGTGGCTTTGGCGTATTTACCCTTTCGCCTCAAATAATCCATCGCCTCCACGCCGTCGATGACGCAGTTCAGATTATTGACGATTTTACCTGCCTCCAGGGCCTCTTTGGTCAGGGCCGTGTCGCTTGGACTGTCCTCGACCAGCAGTATCTCAATCGGCCTTGCGTCTGATAGATTCATCCTGTTAAAATCTCCTTTCATCATTTTCAAGACCCAGGACTTAAGACACAAGGTCTTGGGTCTGGTGTCTTGTGTCTTTCATTATGTTTCGACTGTATCCGGCACCGTAAAATAGAATGTCGAACCGCCGCCGGGAGCTGATTCGACCCAGATTTTTCCGTTATGACGCTCAACGATTTTTTTGCATATTGCAAGACCAATGCCTGTTCCGGGATATTTTTCCCGGTTGTGCAGGCGCTGGAAAATCAGAAAGATTCTATCGGTGTATTGCGGCTCAATCCCTATACCGTTGTCCGTTACGGCAAACCGCCAGAAGCCGTCCTGTTTATCGGCGCTGATTCGGATTTCCGGTTCCTTTTCGCTTCTGAACTTGATGGCGTTACCAATAAGGTTCTGAAACAGTTGCGTAAGCTGCGTATCGTCGCAATAAACCTTAGGCAATTCTCCGGCCTTAACGTTCGCTCTCGATTCCCTGATGCTGGTTTGTAAGTTTTTCAGGGCTGAGTCGAGCGCCTCTTTTGATTCGGTTTTATGTGGTTTTTTACCCCGGCTTTCGACGCGTGAATACGCCAGAAGACCCTCGATAAGCGTCTGCATCCTTTTGACTCCGTCGGTCGTGAAATTCATATACTCCTGCGCCTTGCTGTCTAATTTTTCCGCCAGTCGACGTTTCAGCAGGTCAACAAAACCGCCCACCGCCCGCAGAGGCTCCTGCAAGTCGTGGCTTGCCACGTACGCGAATTGCTCCAGGTCATTGTTCGACCGGGCAAGCTCCGCCGTCCGCTGTTTGATGATGTCCTCGAGGTGCATTCGGTATTTTTCCAGTTCCGCCTCTGCGTTGAAGCGGTTTATGGCCTCGCCGACTAAAGGTGCAATCGTATCCTCGATAAAATGAATCTTGGGCAGCGATACCATATCTTTCTTGTAGTCGGCAAGGTGAATCGCGCCTAAAACCTCATCGCGGTATCTAATCGGAATAACTGCTATTGACTGAAAACCGCGTTTAATACAGTTGCCGCGATATTCTTTTTTATGTCTTTCCGACAGGCCGTTTAGAAAATCAAGTGAGTCGTTGCAGAAAAATGAGCCGTTCGCCGATATCAAATGTTTTTCCTGTTTTTGCGGGCTTTCGAGAATTGCCCTGATGCAAACGCATTTGTCCCGTCCAAGGTGCAGCGTGTTTTCCATCGCCAGAAATTCCTTGTCAAAGCCGACGTATGCCTCATACGGGATGTTCCCGTCGATGTCTCTTATGCGGATGCCGATGAACTCGCAGCCCGACCATTTGCGGATGACATCGACCGTTGAATCGAGATAGTCCTTGCGGGTCGTCTTTTTCGCGAATAAAGCTAGAATCTCGTTTGTAACGTCCTGTTTTTCCTGTGTCTGTTTTTTCTCAGTAATGTCCGTGCAGGTGCCTACCCATTCGCGGAGGGAGCCGTCCGGCTCAAGCACTGGCACGCCACGCACCGACATGTAGCGATATTCGCCGTCCCTGCGGCGTATCCGGTATTCGGTTTCGTAAAGCGTTCTGTTTTGAACTGCATTTGTCCATATTTTGGCTGTGCGCTCGCGGTCTTCGGGATGAAGGGAGTTAATCCATCCCCATCCCTGTATTTCCTCGATTGTCTGCCCCGTAAATGCCCGCCACGAAGGCATATCGCCGATAACTTGACCCTGTGCGTCCGTTGTCCAGACGATTTGTGTTGTAGCGACAGTCAAAGAGCGATACCGCTCTTCGCCCTGTTTTACCGCCTTTTGTGCCTGCTTCTGCTCGGTGACATCGATACCCATCTCAAGTATAAGCTGTGAGCCGTCGGTGTCTTTGAAGGGGAAATCATATATGTCGTAATTTCTGCCGTTGGGGCCTGTCCACTGCCATTGCTGGGGCTTGTTGGTTTTAAGGACGGTATATGTTTCGCAGTTCTCGCAGGGCTCCTTGCGATTGAACAGAAACTCGTAGCACTTCTCGCCGGGCTGATAGCCAAACCATTCGCGGAAAACCTTATTGGCAAAAGGCATATAATAATTAGGCGTCAGCAAACATACGTAAGCCGGCAGCGTCTCCAGAACGTCGAAAAACCGCTTCCTTTCGTTTAAAGCGTTTTCTTCCGCCTTTCTGCGCTCGATTACTTCTTCTTTTAGCTCTTTTGTCCGCTCCTGTACCCGGATTTCAAGTTCGTCCCGCGACTTACGCAGTTCCTCCTCGGCCCGTACGCGGTCTGTAATGTCGCGGATGTTACACTGGATTACTTTCTTGTGGTCAACCAAATACACGTTGCTTACGAATTCCACTGCTATATGGCGTCCGTCTTTCGTTTCAAGCGGCAGGTTCTCGTAGCGGACGAATTCCTTGTTCTGCAATTCGCGGAAAGATTCTTTCGAGGCCGCAATGTTTTCGAAAAGACCAATCTCCCAGAGCTTTTTACCTAAAAACTCTTCGTGGGAGTAACCTAACATATCTTTTATAAATGGATTAACGTCAACTATCTGGCCGGAATCCGTGTCGAGAATTAATATTCCGTCACGTGCCGCCTCAAAAAGCCGTCGATAACGAGATTCAGAAGCTGCCAACGCCTCTTCTGTCTGCTTTCGCTTAGTGATGTCCTGTGTTATGCCGAAGCCGCCTAACAGCGTCTTTTCATCGTCGAATTCGAGATATGCCTTTTCGCGGACCCACTTTATTTGGCCGTCAACGATTATTCTGTGCTCTATGTCGTATGGCTCGCCCGCAAGAGCCGCTTTCCATTGCGTATCGACGTATTCACGGTCGTCAGGGTGAATGGTGGAAAGAAACGTCTCGTAGGTCATCGGCGTTCCCTTCGGGATGCCGAACATACGGTGGTTTTCATCCGACCAGGCGAGCTTGTTTTGCCGGACGTCCAATCGCCAGCTTCCGATGCTTCCCACGGCCTGCGCCCTGCTGAGGTCCTCACGACTTTCACGCAGGTCATTTTCGACCTGTATCCGCTCCATAGCAGTCGCAACCTCATCGGTGACGGATTTCATCAGCGCAATGTCTTCTTTACTGAAGGCAGTCCTCGTTTTTGTCCCAAAAGACAGTGTCCCGATTACTTTGCCGCTGGCCGCAATGGGATGACAGGCGTATGCCTTTATCCCGAACGAGCGCACGAGGTCGGTCCTCGGGTCTTTGGTCTCTGGGATGTTCTCCGCGACAATCCTCTTTCCCTCCACCGCCACGCAACCGGACACCGCCGAGCCAAAATCGAGCCACTCTATTTTCACTGCGGTCTCGTGGGGTATCCCTGCGCAGGCGTTGAGACGCAGACGATGCGTGCTTTCATCAACCATATAATTAAAAAACGCCTGACAATCTAAATGTCTCATCACTTTCAGGCACAGTTTATTTACGATTAACTGCGGATTTTTGCTTTGTAAAAGCTCGCTTGCCGTCTCCGACAGGATTTCGAATCGCTCAGCACTTCGTCGGATTTTCTCCTCTGACTGCCTGTCGGTGGTAACGTCCCGCATAATCGCGACTTTTAATATGGAACCGTCCGGATTAACAAGGGGCGAGCTGATTACGTCATATTCCTTGTCGTTGACAGGCGATTTGAAATCCCAGCGAATTGTTTTTCCCGCGAAAACCTCCTCGACCCTGCACCACGCGCATTCCTTGTCAATGCTGGCGATGCACTGGTAACACTTTTTGTCATTGACTTTTCCGAACGCCTCCTCGAATGCGTAATTGGCAAACTCAATTTCACGATTCTGATTTAAGATATAAACCGGGTCGGTCATTGCGGCAAAAACGCTTAACATCTTGTCCCGTTCCTGTTTCAGCGCAATCGCCTGCTTCTCCGCCTTTGCTTTCGCAGCTCGAAGCCAGTCGCCCACGTAGCCGACGAATACGCTGGTCAGCACTACTACGGTTAGTCGTGTAATGTGAGGAACGTCGAATACCAGTTCGTAAAGCGGTTCAATAAACAGGTAATCTATTATTATTGAGCTTAAAAAACCCGTCAGAATTGCTGGCCCTAATCCCGCCAGAAGGGCCACGGCGACCATCACAGGAAACAGCGTAATATAAGGTATCCCCGTGCCTATCAGCGGAAGCAGCGCAAATCGCAGAATAACCGCCACGGGCACCGCCAGTATCGCGTAAAGATAACGTTTACAGCTTTTCATACCTGCGTTTGATGACTGCCCTTTTTTCCGACTCCAAAGCCGGTTCGTCCGTAATCCAGCCCCTGTTTTTCCGCCTCGACGAGAAATTCAAAGTTGCACTTTATTATGCCATATTTTAACAATTTTTCAATCCCGGCGAGATGGTTTTTGCAGTTCCCTCGCCCATAAATTTAAGAAATTTCGATTTAGAAAACCATCCCCCTGCCCTCATTGGTCCCAAATTTGATGATTTCACTATAAAACAAGCGTCCCTGCATCATTTTTTTCAATTTTTTTGAATAAAGCCATTATGCTGGTATCGTGAAGTAGAACGTTGCCCCCTTGCCTTTCTCTGACTCGACCCAGATTTTGCCGCCGTGGCGTTCGACGATTTTCTTGCAAATAGTTAATCCCACCCCGTAGCCGGGGTATTTGTCCTGTGTGTGAAGACGCTGGAAAATCTTGAAAATACGCTCGTGATACTGCTTGTCGATTCCGATGCCGTTGTCGCGGACGTAAAACTGCCAGCAGTCGTCCAGTTTTTGAAAACCGACGTGGATTTTCGGCTTTTTGTCGCCGTGGAACTTGATGGCGTTGTCGATAAGGTTCTGGAGCACCTGCGTAAACTGCTGGCCATCGGCGTTGATTTCGGGCAGCTCATCGTAAATAACCTCGGCCTCGGCCGCTTCGATTTTGTCTTTCAGGTTTTCGATAGCCATCCTTAAGACCGCCCGTCCGGGGACCTGACTTGGCTTTTCTCCCCGCGTCTGTACCCTCGCACAGGCCAGTAAACCGCTAATCAATTCATCCATCCTTTTTGTGCCGTCAACAGCGAATTTAATATAAGTTTTCGCTTTGTCGTCCAGCTTGTCTCTGTAACGCTCGTCTAAAAGCTGCACAAATCCCGTCACTGCCCTCAGCGGCTCCCGCAAATCGTGGCCAGCCATTATTGCAAACTCCTCGAATTCCTTATTGGAACGCTGTAACTCTTCGGTAAGCTGCTTAAGCTTTTCCTCGGCCTTGTGCATTTGCGTTATGTCCTGAATTGCTGTAACGCTGCCGATGATTTTCCCTCCCCAGTCGCAAACGGGGGCGGCGCCGTTAAGGACATAGCCGCGGGTCCCGTCAAACCGTTCGATTTCAAACAGTTGGCCGAGGACCGTCCTGCCTTTCTGCACCGCCTGTGCGCTGGCCCATTCCTCGGGCTGGACCGGCTTACCGGTTTCAATCCACCACGCTTTGTATTGAATGTAATCCTCAACGCCTTGCGCCTGACGGACGGGGCCTCCCCATACCTGCTCATAAGCGCTGTTGGCATGAATGTTGCCTCCTTTTTCATCCGTAATGGCCATCCCGACGGGCAGCGTTTCCA
>CAYLXJ010000012.1:0-15708 GCA_964387385.1 uncultured Pirellulales bacterium | reverse complement strand
AGCCCCTCGTCCCCGCCGGCGTGGAGGCCACCTGGGCCCCCGTCCGCGAATCCACCCGTATGGCCTGGTATTTCAACGACAACTATCCCTGGGTCGGAATGCTCTTCTGCGCACCGGTCATCGGCCTGTGGTACTGGTGCACTGACCAATATATTGTGCAAAGGGCCTTGGGAGCGCCGGATGAGAGACAGGCGAGGCGGGGGTCGATTTGCGCTGGATTCCTGAAACTGCTGCCGGTTTTCATATTCATTATCCCCGGTATGATATGCTTTGCTCTGGCCAAAAGCGGGAAGGTCGAGACGATACAGCAAACGCTGTTCACAGCCGACGGGCAAATCATACGCGACCAGTGCCAGAAGGCGTTTCCGCTTCTGGTGGCTAACGTGCTGCCTTTAGGGGTGCGGGGGCTTGTTGTGGCAGGATTATTAGCGGCCCTTATGAGCTCATTAGCAGGGACGTTTAACGCGTCATCGACTTTGTTTACGATTGATTTTTACAGCAAGTTCCGGCCGAACGCTTCGCAGCATCAGCTTGTGTGGATGGGGCGAATCGCGACGGCGGTTATGGTAATAATAGGATTACTGTGGATTCCCGTAATTCGCGGCGGCAAGGGGCTGTATGATTATTTACAGACGATACAGGGGTATCTTGCTCCGCCGATATTTGTGGTGTTTTTCTTAGGCGTATTTATGAAACGGCTCAATGGCAAGGGGTGTCTTGCGGCTTTGATTATCGGCTTTATTATGGGATTAGCTCGCCTGGCGATTGATACGCCTGTGAAATTATTGAAGGATTTCCACTATACGGAAGGGTCGTTCTTCTGGATTATGAACAATATGTTCTTCCAATATTACAGCATCCTCATCCTGATTGTCTGCGCAGCAGTGATGATTTTGGTCAGCTACGCGACAGCCAAGCCGGATTATGAAAAAATTAAGGGGCTGACTTACGGCACCGAGAGCGATGAGGACAGGCAGAAATCACGGGCAAGCTGGACGGCGACGGATGTGATTTTCTCGTGCGTGGTGCTTGCGATAATTATTGCGGCGTACCTGTACTTCAGAGGGTAATATGAAATATACAATCGGACTGGATTACGGAACGAATTCGGTAAGGTGCGTGATAGTGGATGTCGCGGACGGGCGGGAGGCCGGGACGGCGGTTTATGAGTATCCGACGGGACAGGCGGGGATAATATTAGACAAAAGCGACCATAATGTTGCGAGGCAGAATCCTGCGGATTACGTTAAGGGGATGGAGGCGACAATCAAAAAGGCCATATTAATGGCAAAGAAGGTGGTAAAGAAATTTGACGCGGAAGAGATTATCGGGATAGGAGTCGATACGACGGGGTCAACGCCCCTGCCGGTGGACAGGGAGGGGACGCCGTTGGCGATGCTGGCTGAATTTAAGAAGAACAAAAATGCGCAGGCGTGGTTGTGGAAGGACCATACGGGGTATGCGGAGGCGGGGGAGATTACCGAATTAGCGAAGAAGGAACACCCGGAGTATCTGGCGAAGTGCGGGCAGGTGTATTCATCGGAGTGGTTTTTCAGCAAGATTTTGCATTGCCTGCGGACGGACGCGAAGGTGTTTGATGCGGCTTATAGCTGGGTGGAGTGCTGTGATTATGTGCCGGCGGTATTGACGGGGACGCAGCGGCCGGAGGAGATGAAGCGCAGCAGGTGCGCGGCGGGGCATAAGGCGATGTTCAACGACAAATGGGGAGGATTGCCGGCGAAAGATTTTTTGGCAAAGTTAGACCCGAAGTTAGGCGAATTGCGAGACCGGCTTTACGACAAGACATACACCGTCGAGACCGAGGCGGGGAAACTTACAGAACAATGGGCGAAAAAACTTGGATTGAGGGCGGGGATAGCGGTTGCGGCGGGGGCGTTTGATGCGCATTTGGGAGCGGTAGGGTCTGGAATCGGGCCGGGGAAATTAGTGAAGATAATCGGGACGAGCACGTGTGATATGCTGGTTTCCGAAACGAGCAAGCCATTGGCGGATGTGCCGGGGATATGCGGGATAGTGGATGGGTCGATACTGCCGGGGTATTACGGATTGGAGGCGGGGCAGTCGGCGGTTGGGGACATATTTAACTGGTTTGTGAATTATATACAGCCGGGAGGGAAAACGGCCGGTTCGCACGAGTCGCTGACCAAGAAGGCAGCGAAATTGAAGCCGGGGCAATCGGGATTGTTGGCTTTGGACTGGAACAACGGGAACAGGACGATATTGGTTGACCAGCGGCTGACGGGGCTTGTGATGGGGCAGACATTGCATACGAGGCCTGAGGAGATATATAGGGCGATGATTGAGGCGACGGCGTATGGTGCGCTAACAATTATAAACAGGTTCGAGGAATACGGGGTGAAGGTTGAGGAAGTGATAAACTGCGGGGGCATCGCTGAAAAGAATCCCCTGCTTATGCAGATATATGCGGATGTAACGGGGAGGGAAATGAAGGTGTCGAGGTCGGCGCAGAGCTGTGCGCTGGGTGCGGCGATTGCGGCGGCGGTAGTTTCGGGAGGATACAAGAATTTTGCGGAGGCACAGGGGGCGATGTGCGGGGTGAAGAATACGACGTATAAGCCGATTGCGGAGAATCACGCGGTTTATAAAAAATTATACTCGCTATATAAGCAGATTCACGACGCGTTCGGAACAGGGGCGATGAAAAATGTTATGAAGGAATTATTGAAAATTAAAGACGATGTGAATGGATGACGGAGGACAGAAGACGGAGGACAGAGGGCGGAAAGCAAGGGACAGAAAGCAAAGTCGGGGGCGAAAGCGAAAGAATCGCCGAAAAAGCCGGGGCCAAAAGTCAATAAGGAATTGTAAAAAAGGAAAAAAGTTAGATGGAATTAAGTATGGTGTCCCCGGAATTCAAGAATTCAAGGAATTCAAGGATTGCCGATGAATACAACGATAAAAATAAAGAAATGGATGTTGTACGTGTCAGTATTTTTGTTTATTGTATCCGTGCTCATTGTTTTTTTATTATGGTACGCAAATAAAGCATGGGACAAACTTTGGAGTGATGTGGCATATAAAACAAGGTATATCGAATGTGACCCCAACGAGCTATTCGCTGAATTGGAGAAAACATTTCAGATAAAGATTCCACAGCAAATCTGGGAAATCAAAACTGCGAGAAACTATGGGTCATGGGACAGCAAGTCGAGTTGCTATATAGTAAAATTCTGTGCAGAACCAAACACCGTGGAAGTTTTCCTTTCATCTTTTCCCAAAGAAGTGGACCTTGTTCCTTATACAAAGAAAAAAGATTTTCGATATGTGCAAACTAAACGGCATTTGGCGCCTTCCTGGTTTACCGAGTCGATAAACGGGGGGAAAATAGGTAATACAAGTGGTAATTACGAAATATATATTGATACGTCTGTAGGGCAGAGATACGTAGTTTATCTTTGGGGCTTTGGTGATTTGCCTGTGCCCGACACGAATTCGCGTGCTGGAAACGAGGTTTCATCTCAGTTCAATAAAAAATAGAAGAAATTCTGGTTTTTTTCGCCTACATGTACTGGTTTAGGACTTTACCAAATTGATGATTTGGCAATAATAGTGACGTTAAAATGCATGATGGCTCAAACGTGGCGTATTCAGTAAACAATACAAATAACCGCTATAACACCGTCGGCGGTAGTGCGCTAACATACAGGAAATATCTATAAGATAGATTGAAAATCACACTTGATTTCCAGTTTATCAGCAATTATTATACTTTTTCAATTTGGCTGTTCGAATGAGGAAAAATAGCAATTCTGCTATATGTGAGGAAAGGAGAAATATAGAATATGAAGAGAAAAGTTTTTATCACAACGATTTTATTTTGTCTCGGTTTAATATTTATTTGTGGGGGATGCAAAGGCAAGACCGGCAGTAAGCAGCAGGAAGTTGTAGTTTACACATCGTTAGATAAGGTTTTCAGTGAGCCGATACTGAAGGCATTTGAGAAGGAGACAGGCATAAAAGTCCTCGATGTTTACGACTCCGAGGCCACAAAGACAACCGGATTGGTTAATCGCTTGATTGCCGAAAAAGAAAATCCAAAGGCGGATGTCTTTTGGAACTCCGAGACAGGTAGGACGGTCGTCTTAAAGCATAAAGGCGTGCTGTCACAATATATCTCTCCTTCAGCCGCAGATATTCCCGTCACTTTCAAAGACCCTGAGGGATACTGGACCGGTTTTGCCGCCCGCTGCCGGATTCTTATCTATAATACCAATATGCTTAAGCCGGAAGACCTGCCAAAATCCATCTTCGAATTGACCGACCTAAAGTGGCAAGGCAAGGTTGGCTTTGCGTATCCATTGTTCGGCACGACCGCTACACATTGTACGGCTTTATTCGCAAATTTAGGCGATGAGAAAGCCAAAGAATATTTCCAGAACCTGAAAAATAATAAAATTATGCTGACCGACGGCAATGCTTCTGCCCGTGACAGAGTGGTTGACGGCACCGTTCCAATTGCCTTTACCGATACCGACGACGCCCTTGTGGCAATCCAGGAAGGTAAATCCGTCGATATAATCTGGCCTGATAAGGAAGGTATAGGGAACCTCTTTTAGATACCCAATACCGTCGCTTTAATTAAAGGCGGGCCTAATCCTGAAGCAGCAGGAGCTGCAAATTATACATACCAGAAGTTGCAGAAACCGCAATTCGACGTATCCAGAAGTCCAACTTCTCATAAGATGATTGCGATAAGCAAATTCTGTTCGAAGGCGTTATCTGCTCTTTGCGTTTAAGGAAGGGGGATGGTATAATCGCGGAGTTGATTTGCCACAGAGTCCGCCACAGGCGGATAAATATTTAGCCACCCCTGTTCGCCCTTCGGGCTACGCAGGGCAGGCAGAAGACACAGAGAAAAAAAGAAAATAGAATAATGAACAAAGAACGCAGAACAGAAGATGGAAGACAGTGGACGGAGGACAGAATACAGAGGACGGAAGACGTAAAAACATTCAATGTCCAATATTGAATATCGAATGTAAAAGTTAAGATAAAAAAATCAGGGTATCAGGAAAACGGTGTGCATAGCACACTCTACAAAGAGAAGATATGTTAGAGGAATTGAAGAAGGCGGTATGCAAGGCGAATTATGAGCTGCCGAGGCGCAAGCTGGTGATTTATACTTTCGGGAACGTAAGCGGGATAGACCGGGAGGAGGGGATAGTGGCGATAAAGCCGAGCGGCGTGTCATACGGGGAGCTGAGACCTGAAAGAATGGTGCTTGTTGACCTTGAGGGGAAGGTTGTGGAGGGGGAATTGAGGCCGTCGTCGGACACGGCGACGCACCTGGAGCTATACAGGAAATTTAAGGAAATCGGGGGGATATGCCACGTGCATTCAAAAAACGCGACGGCGTGGGCTCAGGCGTGCAGGGAGATACCGTGTCTGGGGACGACGCACGCGGATTATTTTTACGGGGCAGTGCCGGTGACGAAGGAGTTGACGAAAAACGAGATACAAAAGGACTACGAACTTAATACGGGAAAGGCGATAGTCAAGCGGTTTGCGAAAATCGACCCGATGGAAATGAAGGCGGTGCTTGTCGCCAATCACGGGCCGTTTACGTGGGGCAAGACGGCGAAAGAGGCGGTAGAGATGACGGTTATACTGGAAGAAATTGCGAAGACGACAATGGACGCGCTGATGATTAATCCGAAGCAGGAGGAAATAAGTCAGGCGCTTTTGGACAAGCATTATTTGAGGAAACACGGGGAAGATGCGTATTACGGACAGAAGACGGAGAACAGAGGGCGGAAGACGGAAGACAGAAGATAGTTTTTAATTTTAAGTGTTTAATGTTGAGTTGAGGAAATTTCGGTTTTTGGATTTGGAGAAATCGGCGGGGTAAACCCCGCCCTACAAATAGGAAAGGAGATAAAATGCAGAAGGTTACGTTTGGGGTGATTGTGGGAAATCGTGGATTTTTCCCAGATGTTCTGGCGAAACAGGGAAGGAAGGACATTTTAGACGTTCTGAAGAACAACGGATTCGGGGCGGTTTCGCTATCGATGCAGGACACAAAATACGGGTCGGTAGAGACGTTTGCGGACGCGAAGAAGTGCGCGGAACTGTTTGCGAAAAACGCGGAGAAAATCGACGGGGTAATAGTTACATTGCCGAATTTCGGGGACGAGAAGGGAGTTGCGGAGTCGGTGAAGCGAAGCGGATTGAAGGTCCCGATTTTGATACAGGCAGAGCCGGACGAAACGGGCAAAATGAAGATGGGGCAAAGGCGCGACTCGTTCTGCGGGAAGATAAGCGCGTGCGACAATCTCAGGCAGGCGGGAATACCATATACGCCGACGAAAAGGCACACGGTCGGGGTCGGCTCGGCGGAATTTAAAAAGGAGTTAGACGACTTCGCGTCGGTATGCAGAATCGTCCGGGGGCTTAAGAATGTGCGGTTCGGGGCAATCGGGGCGAGGACGGGGGCATTCAACACGGTGCGATACAGCGAAAAAATCCTGGAGGCGGCGGGGATAGCTATTGAGACGATTGATTTGTCGGAAATTCTGGGAAGGGTCGGGCAACTTACGGACAACGATAAAAACGTGAAGAAGAAATTAGCGGAAATTGAAAAATATACCGCGACGACGACGATACCGGCAGATGCGCTGATGAAAATGGCAAAATTCGGGTACGTGATTGACCGGTGGGTAAAGGACACCGAGCTGAACGGGACAGCTATTCAGTGCTGGACGGCGCTTGAGGAATTTTTCGGGATAGTGCCCTGCTCACTGATGAGTATGATGAGCGAGTCGCTGATGCCCAGCGCGTGCGAGGTCGATGTGACGGGGCTATTGGCGATGTATATTCTGCAGCTTGCGTCGGGGACGCCGAGCGCGCTACTGGACTGGAACAATAATTACGCGGACGAGGCGGACAAATGTGTGCTGTTTCACTGCAGCAACCTGCCGAAGTCGTTTTTCAGGACGGCGAAGATGGATTACCAGGAGATAATCGCCGGGGCCGTCGGCAAGGAAAGCACATACGGGACAATGGTGGGCAGAATCGCGGCGGGGCCTGCGACGTTTTTCAGGACGACTACCGATGACACGGCGGGCGTCATAAGCACATACGTTGGCGAGGGGGAATTTACAAACGACAAATTAGAGTCGTTCGGCGGATACGGCGTGATGAAAATACCGAACCTGCAGAACCTGCTGCAATTTATATGCAGGATGGGTTTCGAGCATCACGTCGCGATGAATATGTCGCAAAAGGCGGACGCGATTGCGGAGGCGGTCGGCAATTACCTCGGCTGGGATGTTTACCGGCATAAATAGCGCCATGAAAAAAGACAATAAATCCGTTTCGGCTTTCGCGGAGGCGCAAAAATACATTCCAGGGGGCGTAAATTCGCCTGTGCGGGCATTCAAGGGCGTTGACTGCGAGCCATTGTTTATTGCCAGGGCAAAGGGTTCAAAAATCTGCGATATCGACGGCAACGAGTATATCGACTACGTCGGGTCGTGGGGGCCGACGATTTTGGGACACGCGCATCCGGCGGTCGTTAAGGCAATCGAAACGGCAGCAAAAAAGGGGACGAGTTACGGCGCGCCTACACTTGCGGAGACCGAATTAGCGAAAAAGATTTGCGGGGCGTTTGCGTCGATTGAAAAGGTGCGATTAGTAAGCAGCGGAACCGAGGCGGTGATGACGGCGATACGGCTGGCGAGAGCATACACGAGGCGAGACATAATTATCAAGATGGCCGGGTGTTATCACGGCCACAGCGACGCTTTTTTAGTCGGGGCGGGGTCGGGGCTGGCGGAGCAGTCGATGCCGGCAAGCGCGGGCGTTCCTGAAGGAATAGCGAAGTTAACGGTTGTTTTGCCTTATAACGATATCGAGGCGGTTAAGAAAGCGTTTCAAATTCACAAGGGAAAAATCGCTGCGATATTGGTTGAACCGATAGCGGCGAATATGGGAGTAGTGCCCCCTGCCGAGGGATATTTGCAGGGTCTTCGGGATTTATGCGACAATGAGAATACGGTTTTGATTTTCGACGAGGTAATCAGCGGATTTCGAGTTGCTTACGGGGGCGCGCAGGAGCTTTACGGCGTCAGGGCGGACATTACCACATTGGGCAAAATCATAGGCGGGGGTCTGCCTTTAGCAGCAGTCGGCGGAAGTGTTCAAATTATGGATATGTTGGCCCCTGTCGGGCCGGCTTACCAGGCGGGGACGCTTAGCGGAAACCCAATCGCGACGGCGGCGGCAAACGCGACGCTTGATATACTAGCAAAGGGTGATTCTTATAAAAAGCTCGAAGCCAAATCAGCAATGCTGGCGGAGGGTTTAATAGAGGCGGCGAAAATGGCAACTGTCCCTATTTTTATAAACCGGGTAGGGTCGCTGTTGAGCTGCTTTTTTACGGACAGGCCGGTGCGGAATTTCGAGGAAGTTAAATCAAGTAATATAAGGCAATTCAAGAAATTTTTCGCTGAAATGCTAATACAGGGAATTTACATCGCCCCAAGCGCTTATGAGGCGATGTTCGTATCGCTGGCACATTCAGAAGAAGACATTGAAAAAACAATAAAGGCCGGTGAGAAAAGCTTCAAGGTTTGTTATGAAAAATGAAATCCTGAAAGAGTTTAAAAAAAGAGTGCAAAGGGAGCTTGAGGGGAACATTATACCGTTCTGGGTGAAACGCAGTATTGACCCGGCGGGCGGTTTTATAGGAAGGATGACGAATGAGGGCGTCGTTGATAAGCAGGCGGCGAAGGGGCTGATTCTGAATACGCGTCTTTTATGGACGTTTTCAGCGCTTTACAAGTTCTATAAAAAAGCTGAATTTCAGCAATTGGCCAAAAGGGCTTACGATTATATCGTCAAGCAATTCTGGGACAGTCGATACGGCGGTGTTTACTGGATGCTTGATTGCCATGGCAAGCCCTTAGAGGACAAAAAGCAGACCTACGGTCAGGCGTTTGCGATATATGCCCTGTCGGAATATTCCAGGGTATTCGAGCGCAAAGAGGCGATGGAGAAGGCAAAATCGCTTTTTGATATAACGGAAAAATACGCGAGAGACGCTGAGAATGGCGGATACTTCGAAACGCTGACCCGCGATTTGAAAATCGCGGAAAACCAGCGGCTCAGCGAGGTCGATTTAGCTGAAAAGAAATCGAACAACTCACATCTGCATATGCTTGAGGCCTATACAATTTTTTACGACGTGTGGAAGAACAAGCTGCTCGCTGAACGGCTTGAAGAACTGATTGTTATATTCACCGACCGCATTATTAAACAGGACGATAAGGTTTTCTGTCAGCTTTTCTTCGATGAGTTATGGCGGTCGAAGAGCGACCATATTTCCTTCGGGCACGATATCGAGGCAAGCTGGCTTTTAGATAGGGCCGCTCAGGTCCTTAATAAACCGAAATTATTGGAAAAAACACGCAAGGTATGTCTGGTGCTTGCGGAATCAGTTTATAAATACGGTATGGACAACGGCCGGAGTTTATTTTACGAGGCCGATTCAAAGGGGATTATCGAGACCAACAAGGATTTCTGGGTGCAGGTGGAGGCGGTGGTCGGATTTATCAACGCGTATCAATTGAGCGGCGAGGAGAAATACCTTAAAGTTGCGATTGAAATATGGAAGTTCTGTGAGGATTACCTGATTGACAGGAAAAACGGGGAATGGTTTTACAAGGTCGATGTGAAGGGCAAGGTCGTGCCGGGCTGTTTCAAGGTTTCAGAATGGAAGTGCCCCTATCACAATTCGAGGGCGTGCCTGGAAATTATGACGAGGGTCGATAAAATTCTTGCACAAAACGGGGCATAAGTGGATAATGCCGGCGTTATGGAATTCGAATTCGAAGAAAAACAAGGGACTGATGACGGGAGAGAGAAAATGAACCAGGAAACAAAGACGGGAAATCTGGTAGATACGACCGATTGCCTCGAGGCGATAAGCGTAATCAGGTGCTGGAAGAACTTTTTGTTCATAATCATATTGTTGGTTCTATTGATTTTGCAGGGAGCGTTCTGGATAACGAATATCGAGCAGCTGAAAGCACAGAAGCAGGAGGCGCAAGAAAGCATCGCTCAATCGATTCCAGCCGATGCAAATAAGCCGGCGGAGAAGTCGACTGAGAAAATCAAGCGAGCGGCAAGAAAAGTCGTCGAGGACATCAACGAGTTTGTTTCCGTAAAATCAGAAGAGCCGCAGCAGGCAGCTACGGCAGAACCGAATGAGCCGGCCCAAACCGGCATCAAACACAGGTTTCATCCCGACCAGAAACACATCAAGGCAGTTGTGCAGTTTTTGAATTTTGTCTTGATTCCGGCGTCGGCTTTGTATTGTCTTACGATGCTGTTTTGTATGAAGGTGTCGCTGATTGGGCGATTAGGCGGAATAAACCATATAACAAGGGCGTTTTTCCTGTCGCTTGTTTTTGTCATACTGCTGATGCCGTGGCAATTGATGTTCTCGCCGGTGCTTTGGGGTGCAATGTTTACGCCTGCAGAACTAATCAATACCTGTCAGGTGCACAAAACGCCTCTGGCATATTTCTTTATGTACCTGCGATTCACGGGTTACTGGTTAGTAGTATTATTATTCCTGCTGCTGGCGCAAATACGCAGTATGCGCTGGGCGCGGGCAACGCTGAGACGTTTGGAAGTGATATAAGGGGCATGAAGCGTTTTTTATGACGACCCCTATATTCGTCAAAAAAAAGACACGCAAGAAAAAACACGGCATCATCTACGACTGGTTTGCCTACATAGGCCTGCGGATACTGGTCGCGATTCTTTATCTTTTCGATGTCGAGACAAATCTGCGTTTTGCCCGATTTTTAGGCCGACTGATGTGGAAGCACTATCATCGCGGCAGGCAAAGGGCGATGGAAAATCTTCGGGCGAGTTTTCCGGACAAGGATGAGAATTGGATAAATAACGTCGGGCAGAAAAGCTTTGAGAGCGTCGTAATGCTGGCGGTGGATGTCCTTTTCACGCCGAAAATCGTCAGGAAAGACAACTGGCGGCAATACTCACGATTCAAAAACGCCGAACGCGCAAAATGGCTGAGCAAAGAAGGCAAAGGGCTTATATTCGTCGGGGCACATTACGGAAACTTCGAAATCGTCGGCTATATGATGGGATTTTTCGGGTTCAACGTTTACAGCGTCGCGAGGCCATTGGATAATCCTTTTATAAGCAGATACCTTTACGGCGTGCGGGAACGCGCGGGGCAGAAAATCATCGACAAAAAAGGGGCTGCGGAACTTTTCGACAAGGTCGCCAAAACAGGAGCAACGATTTGCTTCGTGGCAGACCAAGACGCGGGGCAAAAGGGAATGTTTGTCGATTTTTTCGGCAGAAAAGCCAGTACCTATAAAAGCATTGGGCTACTTGCAATCACAAATAACATCCCCATTGCCATCGGCTACGGCAGGCGAATCGACAACCATTTCTTTTTCGAACTTAGCTGCACACGCATTATTTTCCCTCAGGAATGGGCAGACAAGGATGACCCTTTGAGATGGGTAACTGCCGAATATACGAAAGCGATTGAGAATTTCATACGCGAGGACCCGACGCAATACTGGTGGCTGCATCGACGCTGGAAACATCGCCCAAAAGATGAGCAAGTCCGGCAGGTCACTCCAGCGGTTGACGCGAAGTAATAGCGTCGGTGAGCATACGGGGGTTGGCGTATTCGAGGGTTGAGCCGGTGGCAAGGCCCCGTGCGAGGCGTGTGATTTTTACGCCGGTGGATTTCAAAAGCGAGCTGATGTAAAGGGCTGTGCCGTCGCCTAAGATGTTGGGATTTGTGGCCATAACAATTTCCTGTACCCCCCCTGCTTTTACACGCTCGACGAGCTTATCAATGGTCAGGTTGGCCGGCTCGATGCCGTCTAAGGGAGCGATGTGGCCTCCGAGAACGTGATAGACCCATTTGCACTGGCCGGTTTTTTCGAGGACGATTACGTCTTTGGGCTGTTCGACTACGCAAATTCTTGATTTATCGCGACGGCTGTCGGAGCATATCGGGCAGGTATCGGTTTCGGCGAAGTTGAAGCAGGTTTTACATTGTTTGATTTTCGTTTTAACGTCGTTTATGGCCTGAGCCAAACCTAACGCGTCAGCGGGCTTCGATTTTAGAATATGAAACGCAAGGCGTTCGGCGGTCTTTGGGCCTATGCCGGGGAGCTTGCCCAGTTCCTCGATGAGTTTATTTACGGTTTCTGTATAGCCGGTCGTCATAAAACTTTCTAATTATTAAAATCAACGAATCAGCATAATCAAAATCTTGCAAAAAAGCAAATCTTACGCATTTTCGGTTTTAACAAACTTTTTACATTAAACTAATCATTTGCTAACATAAGCAGTGAATACTGGTTAAAAAAACATAGGGAAAGGGCCATGTGTGGTCAGAGGAAGTTTACTTGTGGTAGATGACGAAGAAGACGTGCTGGAGCTGGTGCGTTATAATTTTCACAAGGAGGGTTTCAAAGTCGAGACGGCCACGACGGGCGAAGAGGCACTGAAAAAGGCCAAGGCCAATCCGCCGAGCATCATTCTGCTTGATATAATGCTTCCCGGCGTTGACGGTATTGAGATTTGCAGGCAGCTCAAAGCTGATTCAAAGACAAGTTCCGTGCCTATAATAATGCTGACCGCCAAAGGCGAGGAATCGGACATTGTCTCAGGGCTTGAGGTGGGCGCGGACGATTACGTTACGAAGCCATTCAGCCCCAAGGTGCTTATTGCGAGGGTGCGAAGGATTCTGCACAGGCAGACGGCGGCAAAGCAGGAGACCACACCAGTAAAGATTCACGAATTATCAATCGACCCCGCCAAGTACGAAGTTACGGTCAAAAACAAACCGGTTGAGCTGACTTTTACGGAGTTTATGATACTTTACACGCTGGTCAAAAGGCCCGGCTTTGTATTTAGCAGGTATAATATCGTTGACGCGATTCGGGGGAGCAATTACATTGTTACCGACCGGGCGGTGGACGTTCAGATTGTGTCACTAAGGCGAAAACTCGGCCTCTGCGGCAAATACATAGAAACCATTCGGGGTGTTGGTTACCGTTTCAAGGACTAAAGGATGGCAAAAAGGCGTCTGCTTTGGCAACTTTATTCCTCATATCTTATAATTACAATCCTAACCCTTGTGTTGATAAGCTGGTACGCGTTCAATTGGTTCCGCTCTTTTTATCATGAGCAGGCGGCGGGCGACCTCAAGGCGAGGACGCAACTTGCGGGTCAGGAGATTTTGTCATCTCTCAATGAAAAGAATTTCGGCGATGTTGACCTGTTATGCAAAAAGCTTGGTGCCGCGGGCCAGACGCGTTTCACAGTCATTTTACCGGATGGCAAGGTTGTCGGCGATTCGGACCAGCAGCCGGCAGTTATGGAAAATCACGCGGACAGGCCTGAGTTTATCGAGGCGATGAAAGGCAAGACCGGAAGGAGCGTGCGATTCAGCGAAACGTTAGGCAAGGATATGATGTATATCGCCGTCGCCCTGAAGGTAGAGGACGAGGTTAAGGCCATTGTTCGCGGGTCGCTTTCTGTGGCGGCCCTGGGCGAAACGATGTCTGATATTTACCGGAAAATCGCCACGGCTGGCGCGGTTATCGCGGTATTGGCCGCGATTGTAACGCTGGTTATATCGCGTAAAATCACCCGGCCAATCGAGGAAATGAAAGAAGCGGCGGAGCAATACGCGGCGGGCCGGTTTGACCGCAGGGCGCCTGCGCCGAGTTCGGCGGAGCTGGCGGGACTTGCGGGTTGTCTGAATGAAATGGCGGGCCGGCTCAAACAGACCATTGAAACCATCACAACGCAGAGAAACCAGCTCGAAGCGGTGCTGGCGAGTATGGCCGAGGGAGTAATAGCGGTTGATTCGGAAGGGAACGTGGTCAGCATCAATAAGGCGGCAGCGAGGCTTCTAGGAATCGACGCAGATTCAGCGGCTGGACGCAGTATCAATGAGGTAGTGCGAAATATCGATATACAGCGGTTCCTGCGGCAGACGTTCGCGTCAACGGACCCTGTCGAGGCAGATGTTGTGCTCGCCACTGAACCGGCTATCTCTTTACATCTGCGTGGGACGCACTTAGCCGGAAAAAAGGAAAACAATAAAGGCGTCGTCGTGGTATTGAGGGATATGACACGGATGAGGCGGCTGGAAAATATAAAGCGAGATTTTGTGGCCAATGTTTCGCACGAATTGCGAACGCCGATTACGTCAATCAAGGGTTTTGTCGAGACGCTTTCGGACGGCGCGATAAACGAGCCGGAGCAGGCGCAGAAATTTCTTAAAATCATCGCAGGCCATACCGACCGGCTTATGGCGATTATCGAGGATTTGCTAAGTTTGTCGCGTCTCGAAGAAGATGGGCGGGTGCGGGAAATTACAATGGAACAACTGGCTGTCAAGCCCATACTGGAATCGGCGATTGAGCTATGCGGGCATAAGGTAGATGACAAAAATATCAAAATAGAGCTCGATTGCCCTAACGATATTGAAATCCCGATGAACCCAACCCTGCTCGAGCAGGCGGTCTTTAATCTAATTGATAATGCGATTAAATACAGCCCTACACACAGCACGGTACAGGTAATCACAAGAAAGTCAGACGCGGAAGTTATAATTGCCGTCAAGGATTTCGGCTGCGGCATCGAAAAGCCGCACTTAGAACGCATTTTTGAACGTTTTTACGTCGTGGATAAGGCCCGAAGCCGAAAACTTGGAGGAACGGGTCTCGGCCTATCGATTGTGAAACACATCACTCAGATTCACGCCGGCTCAATAACAGTCGAAAGCATTCCGGGGCAGGGGAGCACGTTCACGCTACGCTTGCCTGTGAAATAAAACCTTCGGCAAAAACTTAGCGCAAATCTAACTCAAACCTAACAAACACTTAATCCCCCTCAATTAGTTTTCCTGTGACGAAACGGGTACTTGCCGCCGGGGTGGTCTCGGCCAGCTGTTGTTAAGGCGCGTTTTTATATGGAGGTAAGAGTTATGAGAAAACTAAGTGTTTTGTGTGGAGGGCTTCTTTTTATTATTTTTGGGGCCTGCGCTGCCAAGGGAGACGAAATCAGTGATTTGAAAAGCCAATTGGCTGAAATGCAGGCACGGCTGGAACAGTTGGAAGCACAGCAAAAGCAGATAATTGTGGAAGAGGTAAACAAGGCCGTCGAAAAAAAACAGGTTGCGGCACTGCCCGACAGTATGAAATGGGTGGAAAAGGTGAAAATCAGCGGGGATTTCAGATACCGTTATGAAGGAATCGACGCTAAAAGCGGTGGTGAATGGGAAGATGGTGTTAATCGGAATCGGATTCGTGCCCGTCTGGGTGTATCGGCGAAAGTTAATGACGATATTGACCTCGGATTTCGGCTGGCAAGCGGCTCGGCAGACCCAGTTTCGACAAACCAGAATCTTGAAAAAAGTTTCTCCAGCAAGGACCTCTGGCTCGACTTGGCTTACTTCGACTGGCATCCGGGCACTATGAAGGGATTTAATTTTGTCGGCGGTAAAATGATTCAGCCCTTCTACAGGGTCGGCAACAACCAGCTAATCTGGGATGATGACCTGACGCCCGAAGGATTGGCGGTAAAATACGAGATGCCGATAAACGACAACTTGAAGGCGTATTTCAGCGGCGGCGGTTTCTGGGTGGAGGAGAG
>CAYLXJ010000011.1:0-16149 GCA_964387385.1 uncultured Pirellulales bacterium | reverse complement strand
ACAGCGGATTGCGGCTGAATCTCTTTTGCCGCTTCCTGCATTTCGAGTTTCTCGCCGCCGGTGTCTTTAGTCGCGGTTTTCTCCTGTTTTTGCAGGCCGTTCTGTGCCTGAGCGAGGGAATCGAGCAGCTCGCCAAAGGCCTTGTCCGGCTCGTGCGCCTTTGGCGGTTCATCCGGTTTTACGGCTGCTGTTTTGGCAATCACGACGAGTTTTTCCATTACCGAAGCCGGGGCAATTGCATAAAGCTTATCTTCATGAACGTCTATAATCACCTTGCGGGCGATGTTGCCGGGCGGATTAAATAATGTCCCTATTGTTATGGGCTTTTCCATTTTTGCGATTTCGGCCTGAATCGCCGCGGCGGGAGGCATTAAATTCGCTTCGGACGCGGGCAAAAGCGCCTTCACTTCATATTTTTCGCTCGAATCGACGACGGCAAGCAGTGATGCCGCCTTGACAAGAACGTCCGGCCTGGCCGCAACCTGTATTGTATTGGAACCATTGAGGATTGTTACCGTTGTAATGTTCACGTCGGAAAGGAATTGTTTTCCCTGTTGCGCTGAGATGATTCTAAGCAAGAAGACCCTGTATCTTTCGGATTGTGCCGATAAGTCGTCATTGGCATTGTTCGCCGAAACTATTTCAACTGCCGGCAGACGGACGCTGCAAAACAAAAATAAAAAAAGAAACAAGACAAGCCCTTCATATCTCACGTTTTCCCAACGTATCTGTCTCATAAGTTCACCAGGCAAAACATAATCCCGCTCAAGTCGCGTTTTTCGGGCGCAGAAATTAAAATACCCACATAAAATAAGACAAAGAAACAGCTAAAAAGTTCCCCCCTTAAATGCCTTTATTGTCATCAAAACGAGGATTGCGGCTGCTTGTGATTTTTCAGGGCAGGTCCCATAAAATGCCCTCCGTCCAAACAAGACCTTAATTTATGCCCCCTCTTCTTCGTCCTGGTTAAATCAGGAACGCTTTTAACATGAAATTATCTATTGGTTCGCATCCTTGGCGGCATTTTCCTCAGTCGTCTGCGCGGGGGGTTTCTGCTGCTGTCTTGCCATAAGTTCAGCTGCCTTCAATTCCTCCAGTTTTTGAGTTAACTCGGACAATTTCTCAATCTCACCCTCTTTTGGCTCATCGGACATCTCGCTCATAAATTGCTCGAGTTTTGCCTGCTGCGCCTCAATCTCAGGTGATGTAACGTCAATATCGAGGTTTTCCGCGCCTTGCTCTGTATTCTGAGGGGCCTCTGCCGGCAAAGTAACGAGCTGCTCATCTATCTTCGGGACGGAAGTTTGCGGTAATGGCATTTTCGGCCCAAAACCGGGTCGTGCCCTGCCGGTGGCTGGCGATGCTGTCGGCGCCTGTGCTGGAGGCGAGGGAGCGGCTGATATCGTCCCAGACGAGGGTTTGGTTTCAGGAGGCGGATTTTTTAGCAGGGAACGCCACGGCTGACTTACCGTAACGTTCATTTCAGACGTGCTCTGGCCGCTTTTTATGATAATAGAGCCATCCTTTATCTGCTCAATAGTCAAATGGCCGACGGTGCTGCCCTGCCTGACCCAGTTTAAGCCCTTTCCCGGCTCATCTATAAGGGCAAGCGATAATTCGGGACGACCGGCATAGTAGCTTGTTCCGACAAGGTTAAACTTCGGCGTAACGGGAACAGGAGGCGCCGGCTGGGTCGAGGTAATCCTTTCTGAAGGGGGCGGAGCTTTCGGCGGTGGAGGCGGGGGCGGATTAAGGATAAGAGCATAAGCAGCCGCTGCTTGAACAAGCGGCGAGGTCTGGCTTTCATCTCTGGCGGGACGTTTGCCCTTTTCGGCCAGAAATTTGTCGGCTGCGCCGGCGGATTTGAGAAGATTCTCAATTTCCTCGTCGCCATGCACGCCGAAAAACGCAGACAAAACGAGCAACACCGTCGCCACCAAGCCGACTACGATACTTGTTATTCGCAACGTCTTTATCATAGTTTTTGTTTGTTTATTAGACAGCCGTGGCGGATTTTCGTTCCCTGATACCGCTTTATAATACGCAGGACGATTCGCATAGTGCATGAGAAAAAAAGGCGTCAGCCCGCCCTGCGCAGCCATTTTGGCGAAGCAGAAGAACCTTTTTCCCCTTGTTAATAAAGGACTTACGAATGTCTTTTGGCAAAAAAGGCATTTTAACAAGGCCGCCTGCAAGCTCAACGGCTCAATCGGCTTTCTCGGCATCGCACGCGCCGTCTTGAGCGTGACCGTTGACCCGGACAACCCGGAAAGCGACAGAAGAATTCCGGCTTTAATGATAAACGATATGAAAAAACGCTACCTGTCGCCCTCATCACGGGTTAGCAAGTTGTAGCAACATGTAGCAAGTTGTGTCATATTTATTATTTTATTAAAAAATGAAGTTGCTACAAGTTGTTATATGTTGCTATTGGTTTTGTGGCGTGTCCGCCTCGCCCTTTTGGTGCGGGCCCGCTTCGCCCGCGAAGCGAGGCGAGCGAGACCTCGCCTTTAGGCGGGCAAAGCCGGCCGGGACATCTTAAAGATGAAAACGTCAAGGGCAAAGCCGAAACGTAAAGCTATCAGCTATAAACAGTTTTACTATTTTCAGTTTCGGTTTGGCTCCTGGACCCTTATATTTGACAGGGGCTCACGCCAGTGGATGATTTTTTCAAAATACTGCTTTTCGTTGCCGGCATATTCGGCGCTGTGGTCGGAGGTATGGCAATCGGTACAGGTAGATATGGGACCTGACGTTTCGGCGGCGCCGAGAGACCGCAGATGTTCTGAGCCGGGGCCGTGGCAATTCTCGCAGCCGACGTCCTTGAGGTCGGGGGTCTTTTCGGGCGATATAAAGCCGGTGTAAAACTGCATTCCCACAACGTGGCAGATGACACATTCGGGGTCATAGTTTGAGCCGACCTTTTCGAGAGTGGCAAACGCGTCGGCGTGCCGGCTGTCCGGCGAGGCCTGTTTGGCCAGTCCGGGTATGAAAACCTGCGAGCTTGTCAGCCATTTTTGATATTCGTAATCGTGGCAGAGCTTGCAGGATTTAGACCCGACATATTCGAGATTGTCCGGCAGGACAAAACGCGGATACTTTTCGAGTAAATTGGCCTCTTTCAAAAGCCGCTGATAATCCTTATAAAGCTGAATAAGTTCCTCGTCCTGCGGCAGGTCCTCTACAACCGGAACTACTGAAAAAGCAAATTTTCTGTCCGGGGTCATCTCAACTTTACCAACATATTTTCCTAACCTGCCCGCAGAAACCACCAAAGGCCCTGTGTTAGCGTCGCTTATAAGCATCGGCTCATCCGACTGAGGCGGGACAATAAGTAAATCAACGAGGTTCGGGTCCAACACGGACTCAAACGCCTTTGCATTAACACGATTGGAAATCAGGACGTTGAGCACAGAATCAGAAGTTTCGAATAACTGCGGTAATTGTTCAATTTGCCTCTCCGTATCAATTACAGCAACCGTTATATCAAGGGAATTGCCGTCGATAGTAAAACTTTTTGTAAATTTGGACGGTATGTCGGCATCCGGAGGATTTTCGGCCGTTATTACTTTAAATGCAGCACCGAGGACGTCGAGCAGGCCGGCCTGTCGGGCGACGAGAATATCCTGTTCCGTGAGATTGACAAGGTCGTAGCCGAGACAGCCGAAGGCCTGGATAATGATATTAAATTTTATGAGGTTCTGCTCGGTCGATTCGGGGACCAGAAAACCGGTATCCAAAACGAGACGATTTTCAGGCCTGACGGTATCGAGAATCGCGCTGCGTCTGTCGAGGCCTCCGAGCTGCCCGCCCGAGCAGCCACAGGGTTTAAGCGTGCCTAATTCGTTACCGGTGAAAAAAATAGTTATATCTTCAGCATGAACGGGGATACAAAAGAACAAAAGAGCGCAAATAATCCCTGACTTGTGCATTTTTGCACTAATGGCTTGTTTGCCCATCTTGAGCAACCTTTATTATCGCTTGTAGAATCCCCGGCAGGTAACGTTGATTTTCTCGCCGTCCTTCGTAGTCAGGGTGAGTGTATCGTTGAACATCCTTGCGTTATTCTGTTTCTCAGGGGGCATAATCTCGATAATGATTTTATAGCGGTTACCGAGTTTTTCAATGCTGATAACCTTGATTATGCCCTGAGCGGAAGCTGCAGAATCGATTTCAAAATCCTCGTCATAATTATCGAGGAGCCAAAGCTCCCTTTGCATTTTCTCGCCCGGCACGGCGTTAAGAACGTTAATGGCAGGCGGGTCAACGCGGAAACGGGAAAGGACGCTGAAAGGCACAATAATTGAAGAGGTTTCCGGATGCGTCAGGCCGATTTCTATTCGGCCGACGGTGCTTGCGCCCATTTTCGAGGGGTCGATTTTGGTCATAAAGACGAAATTGGCGTCTTTTTGAGCAGAATCAAAATCTGCGATAACAGCCCCGGAGGTGGCGTCAAATTTGGTAATCGTGAATTGCTGGCCGTCCAAACTGCGAATCGTAAGCTTTGCCTGGCCTGCGCCCTCGCCTTTGAGTTTATACTCAAGCCGGTCCGGCTCAAAAACTATCTTCTGAGCAACGGTGGCCTTTATAGTAAGTTCGACCTTCTCATTAACCGGGTCGTTTGAGAAGACGTAAAGATGTCTGCTCCTTGCGCCTGCTCCCCTGTCGGCGTGATACTGAACCTTGAGGACTCCCTTCTCGCCGGGGGCGTATTCTCTTTTTTCAAGCTCGAAGACCGTGCATCCGCAGGTCTTGCTTATATCCTTTATTTTCAGGACGCCGGGTCCTTCGTTTTTGAAATTAAAAACGCAATCCTGGACTGAGTCCGGGGCGACCAGGCCGAAGTCATGAACGGGCTGCTCAAAGACAATCTTGGGCGGCGGCCCATTGGGTTCCGTCGCTTCGGGCGCCGGCTCGGTTTCGGCAGACGGCTCTACCGCCGGTTCGGCCGCCATATTCGGCTCAGCCGCCGGCGTCAGCGAGGCCGACCAGCCCTGTAAAACCACTAAACCGCAGAAAACAGTGATGACCAAACTCATTCCACCGCGACTCATTTTCAAATCTCCCAAATCAAGCGTTAACGATAATCATATTTCGACGATTTTATGCCGGTTAAAAACCACAAAATACCAAAAAAACTGCTGATAAACAAGCTTTTTTAAGCCCGAACTATGTATTGAAAAACGAGTATATAAACAAAGTTAAAAACGTAAAGTCACAAAACCCTGCTCAAAAGCAATCCTTTACAGCGTAAAATATAACTGTTACGATAATATACCTTAAGAAAAAAAAATGGTTCGGAGATAATTATGAGCCAACAAAGCCCTGATTTATCGGTAGTAGTGCCGTTATTAAACGAGCAGGACAATATAAGACCTTTATATGCCCAATTGACCGAGACGTTAAGCGGCTCTCATAATTATGAGCTGATTTTCGTGGATGACGGCTCGACCGACGATAGCTTCAATATCCTGGCTGAACTGCACAAAAGCGACGGCAGGGTCAAGGTAGTCAAGTTTCGCAAGAATTTCGGGCAGACGGCTGCGTTATCGGCGGGATTTGCATATTCAAAGGGGGCGATAATCGTAGCCATCGACGGCGATTTGCAGAACGACCCCGCAGACATACCGAGAATGGTGGAAAAGCTGCACGAGGGATATGACGTGGTAAGCGGCTGGCGGAAAAAACGATACGACCACGCTATCACACGGCTGATACCCTCAAAATTGGCCAACTGGCTTATTTCAACGATTACAGGCGTAAATCTTCACGATTTCGGCTGCACGCTGAAGGCCTACAGACGTGAAGTCCTCGCGGAAACGCGATTATATGGCGAAATGCACAGGTTTATCCCCGCTTTGGCAAGCTGGGCGGGGGCGCATATCTGCGAAATGGTAGTTAATCACAGACCCCGCACGGCAGGCGTTGCTAAATACGGGCTGGGGCGAACGTGGAAGGTGATATTAGACCTGATTACGGTCAAGTTCCTCGGCTCATACTCGACCAAGCCGATTTATATTTTCGGCGGGCTGGGACTTGCAAGCGCGCTTGGCTCCATATTGGCCGGACTGGCGGTCCTGTATCAAAAATTTGTCTCAGACCTGCCTATGAACAGAAACCCGCTTCTGATTTTGACGGCTGTGCTGATTATGTCAACTATACAGTTTATCCTGATGGGGCTGCTGGCGGAGATGATGGTAAGGACTTATCACGAGTCGCAGAACCGCCCGACATACGTGATTCGCGAAATACTCGAGTAAATTAAGAATTGAGAATTTAGAATGAAGAAAAAAAAGGAAACTCAAAATTCAAAATTCTCAATTCTCAACTCTTGCCTGCCGACGATTCTGATTTTAATCCTCGCTGGTATTCCCTTTGCACTCGGAAGATATTTCGAGTTTGGCTATCCTGACCCGTTTGACAGCGCCGCCAACGTTTATTCGGCCCAGCATATCCTGGACGGAGCAAGAATAGGGATTGAGGAAAGGTCGAGCGCCGCCTTAGGGACGCTGTTAATCAATATATTCGGGGTATGGCTTTTCGGGTTCAGCGAATTCGGGCCAAAACTGATACAAACGCTTATGCAGGCAGGCGCTCTTGTAACGGTATATATAGCCCTGAAGAAAGCGATGGGCCGTCTGCCGGCGGGCGTGGCAGTGATAGTTGCAGCGATTTATACTTCCTCGCCATTGCTGGCAAAATTCGGCAACGTAAAAGAGCAGTTTATGATTGCCTGTATGGTCACGGCGATTGGCTTCTTTGTGCTGAGGCAGCTTGGCGGCGGGTGGTGGTATAGCTTTCTGGCAGGGGCGATAGCAAGCTGGGCACCGCTTTTCAAGGAGACGGGCTCTTCGGTAATAGGGGCTATTGGATTATTTGTAATACTTCAGCCGATATTTCGGCACAGGACGTGGAAACAGACAGGAATTGATATAGTGCTATTACTGGCTGGCGCAATAACCGCACAGGCACCGCTTTATATCTGGATACTCGGCTGGGACGTGCAGACATATACGCCATACTGGTGGGTGACAGCGACGATAAAGGAGTTTTTGCCAAAGCCCGAAACGGCGGCACAGGCGGGAACATACGTATCATCACTAAGGGAGACAATCCCATTTTCGCAGCAGTATCCTAAAGTGCTGAGGTATTATCTGGCGTTATGCCTGCCGGTGACGCTTGCCTTAGGTTCAATAGCTGTAAGAACCGGCAAAGCAGTTCAAAATCTATTTCACAAAGATACATCTGTAAAAGCTGATTATCACCGTTTCGTGCCGCTGTTTGCCGTATGGTGGATACTCGATATGGCGTTTGTGTGGATAAGCCCGGCGTCATACGAGCAGTATTACCTTCCGCTGACGGCATCCGGTGCGATTACCGGAAGCTATCTTATAGCGGTCTGGAGGGACAAACTCTCATCGACAGTATTTAAGGCCAAATGGGTAATCAGCGGCTTCATCGGTTTAGTGCTGATGCTGATTATGTCGTGGCACATATTTTTCGGACTGCCGAGAAGCCCTTATTCGGGTTTCAAATACCCTGAAAAACGCAACGGCTACATCCAGCGATGGCGCGAAATTTATCTGCGTAAAACACAGAGCTACAGGGGCGGCTGGGAAGCGGCAGGCGAATATATACGCAACAACAGCATGCCGTCTGACAAGATTTATGTATGGGGCTGGGTGCCGGGGATATATCTTTCGGCAAAAAGGTTCAGCCCCTCTCCCGTCGCATTTGAAAGCGAGATGCACACAAGGCCGCCCGAACAGTTAGAGCAGATAGTTGACGATTTGCTTAAAAGCTTCAGTAAAGAAATGCCCAAATACATCGTTGACAGCCGAAAGCAGCATTTGCCGCTGGACCGGTTCAAGTTCGAGCTTTGGCCTATTGTGCCAAAGGGATTTATGGGTTTTCAGGAAACACGGTTTTTACCCCCCGACCCTCAAATGGTCTCCGAATTTGAAAAACAGTGGGGCCAGCTTACTCTCCAGCGGTTCGGGGAAAATGAGCTGCGCAGGTTCGAGATAATGGGCAAGTTCAGGAAGTTCGTAAGGGAAAATTACGATATAGACAAGATGTTCGATAACACAGTGGTTTTTAAGCTAAAACCTTCTGCAGCGAATTGAGGACAGGAAACAGAAAATGAAAAAAAAAGAGCCCCTCAATTTGCCCATCGCAACAACTGCCGATGACAAACGCATTGAAATAATAACCGGTCTGATTCTTCTGGCGTTCGGGACGTATCATTCGGCCCTGTATTTCGGGCATACGATAGTTCCCAACGGCGACTTTTCTGATTTTTATCGTGTAGGCAAAGAATTGCTGTCGCTTCGGATGCCGACGAGTTTCAAGCTGGCACCTGTTCTGGGGATTCTTCAGAATCTGCTGACGTTTGTCGCATGGGGCCCTACACGGGACCTGACGGCGGGATGGCTGTTAAACGCGATTCTGCATCCTTTCACAGTGATTCTACTCTGGCTGGTCGGGAAAAGGATTCTGGGAAAAAGCGGCGCCTGGTTTGCGATAATCGCAAGCATAAATCCCTGGACGATATATATGCTGACTGAGCCGATAGTCGAAACGACGTTTTTATTTTTCATTCTTCTGACTATATATTTGATTTTTCGCCGGTCGCGCTGGGCATATTTAATCGCCTCGATAACAACAATGGTGCGATATGAGGGGGCAGCGCTGATAGCAGCGGCGTTTATCGCAGACGTGATTCACAGAAAAAACAAGCGAGACGTAATAAAAGCTTTTGGTTTCTCCGCCGCGGCGTTTATTCCGCTGTCGATATGGATGATAATGACTGTTGTTACCTGGCAGGGAGGAACGACACATTATTTCAGCGTTCTTTTCTCAAAGGAATACGCAAAGGGCTTTGTCGAGCCGGCCGGCAGCAGAACGGGGCTGGGGCTTCATCTTAACCTGCTCTGGCAGACGGGCTTCCAGCCGATGTTCCTGCCCTATGCCGGAGCAAGTGCGGACTTTGCAGAGGTTGTTATCAAACTCAGCAAGGCGGCCGGCATAACAGGTTTTGTGCTGGGATGCGTATTTGCGGCTCTGAAACGCCGATGGGAAATCCTCGTCTTGCTTTTGTTCCTTCTGCCGTATTTCGTCCTGCATGCGTATTACCCGTATCCCCTGACGAGGTTTCATTCGACGATTTTCTGGATAGCGATACTTATCGCCTGGTTCGGTCTGCAAAGCACATTCGGCGCGCTGGCGGGTAAAATCCATCCTCCGCGCGAAATACCTTATATTTTTTATATCGCGATAATAATCGGGGTTTGCGCATGGGTAGCTGCCTTGACTTCACATTTCGCCGAGGCGGCGACATTAAGCCCTGTATCGGCCTCGATGCCTTATGTTACAGCCCTGGTCATAGCGTTAATCGTCGCAGTCAGATTACTGCGGCGGCGGGATTCTATACCTCGGCTTTTATGCGGGGCCTGTTTATTATGCCTGGTCACGGCGTCGAACCAGTTTGTGCTGGCACGGCTGGCAGGCGACGGCAAAAGGGAAATCGAGTTCAAACAGTTAGGCGAATGGTTTGCGACTAAAGGCCGGCCGGAGGACAAGCTGGCGGTTTATAACAACGGCCCGACGCAGCTTTACTCTGGCAAAAACGCGCAAAACGTCACCGGCTTTCCCAAGGCAGAAAGCCCGAAGGAGCTTGTGGAAAAGCTTCGCGGGATGGGCATAACCTATGTCGTCTGGGCGACGCGGGAAGGATTCAGCCATGGGCAGCACACCGGATATCAGCAACTCGGGCTTAATAAAAATATCGCGTTCCTGGTTGCACCCAAAAACATCGGCTGTTATGAGTTTGTCCGGCAAATCGGTTCATCGAGGGGATATGTAAACGTTTTTCGCCTCAGGGAAAGCGGTGAAGAGCAATTGCCTGCGACTGAAAAGGGCTTATGACCGATAATTTCTAAGAACAGGGCATTTATGAACGAACAAAAAGAAAAAAACGCTGAATCTCTCGGGCCTGACGAAACTGAACTGCTGAAATGGCGAATACGCAACCGGTATTATTACGGATGGCTTGAGAAAATTTACCGTTTTGTGGTCAGGCCCAACAGCCGGGTGCTACACGTCGGCTGCGAATGCGGAGACCTTCTGGCGGCGGTTGAGCCGGCTTACGGCGTTGGTATCGACAGCGATGAAAAGGCCGTCGCACTGGCGAAAAAACGTTTTCCACACCTGAATTTTATGGTCGCCGACCCGCACAAGTTTCAAATCAATGAAAAATTCGACTATGTCCTGATATGCAATTCCATGGGCGAGTGGCACGATATTCAGCGGGTATTTGAACGTATCCGCCCCGCTACCGACGAGCATACGAGAATAGTAATTACATATTACAATTATATGTGGGAATGGATTTTACGAATCGGCTCGGCGATTGGCATGCGCAGGCCCCAGAAGTACCAGAACTGGCTCCCCACTGAAGACATTACCAATCTTCTTAATCTTGCCGATTTTGACATGATTCGCAGCAGCTCGTTTGTGCTACTGCCGAAGCGGATTTGGCTTATAAGCAGTTTTTTTAATTATGTTCTTTCGCTTCTGCCGGGATTTCGTTTCTTTAATCTTGTCAATCTTGTTATTGCACGACCCCGGCCAACCCCGAAAGAGAACAAGGACTTGTCCATATCAGTAATAGTACCCTGCCGCAACGAACGGGGAAATATCGCCGAGGCAATAAGAAGGATACCTGATATGGGCCGAGAAACGGAAATAATTTTCGTTGACGGCTCGAGCACTGACGGCACGGCGGAGGAAATAGAAGACCAGATAAAAAAGCATCCGGAACGTAAAATACTGCTGATACATCAGGGTTCGGGCCGAGGCAAGGGAGACGCCGTAAGAAAGGGATTTGCCGCCGCGACAGGAGATGCGCTGGTCATTCAGGACGCAGATTTGACCGCGCCGCCTGAGGATTTGCCGAAGTTTTTCGCGGCCATTCGGGACGGCAAAGGGGAGTATATCAACGGCTCGCGGCTGGTCTATCCGATGGAAAAACAGGCGATGAGATTTTTGAACCTTCTCGCAAACAAGTTTTTCGGAATGCTTTTCACCTGGCTACTGGGGCAGAGGTTCAGGGACACTCTTTGCGGGACAAAAATGATTCTAAAAAAGGACTACGAGGTTATAGCGGCCAATAGGAGTTATTTCGGCGATTTCGACCCGTTCGGAGATTTCGACCTTATATTCGGAGCGGTAAAACAGAACCTGAAGGTCGTCGAGGTCCCCGTGCGATACAAGGCAAGAACATACGGCGAAACAAACATAAGCAGATTCAGACACGGGTGGCTGCTGTTGAAGATGAGCTGGGTAGCGTTCAAAAAAATAAAATGGCTCGGTAAAGGCAGAAGAAGCGATTAATGAATATGTCAGATTCAGAAGGCAACGTTTCATCGGCTGCGGAGAAAAGACAGAAGGTGCTTATATTCATCGCCTGTTTCAACGATGAAAAGTCCATAGAGCCGCTCTTGCAGAAAATCCCCGGCGAGATACTCGACGGCAGCAGATTCGACACGGAAATTCTGATAATTGACAATCACTCCTCGGACAGAACGTTTTTTGCCGCGAGGGACTTTGCCGCCGGCAGGCCTGATTTGAAATTTGTTATTCTATACAATCCAAAAAGCCACGGTTACGGCGCGAATCAGAAAATCGGATTCAGGTATGCAATCGACCATGGTTTCGACGCGATTGTGCTTCTGCACGGCGACAATAAATATCCGCCCCAGCTGCTGCCCGATATGTTAAAGCCGATACTTTATGACGGCGCCGACGTGGTGCTCGGCTCAAGAATGATTAAAAAGGGTGCGGCACTGAAAGAAGGAATGCCACTGTACAAATGGGTCGGCAACTGCGCCCTGAGCTTTGTGCAGAATGTAATACTGAAGTCGCGGCTGTCGGAATTTCACAGCGGGTATCGAGCTTACCGGGTAAAAGCTCTCGAATCTGTCCCGTTCGAGCGGAATTCAGATGGTTTTGATTTCGACACCGACATCATCATTCAGTTGCTGGATACCGGAAAGAAATTCAATGAGGTTTCTGTCCCCACATTTTACGGAAAGGAGCTGGCCGGTGCACACGGTTTCGGATATGCGATAAAGGTATTGTATTCTTCGATACTGTCGCGGATTATGCGTCTGGGGATTTACTACCATCCCAAATTCGACTACGAGCCGGACACAAACTACAAATACGAGCCGAAGTTCGGATATTCAAGCTCGCATCAATTCGCATATGAGCAGGTCGTAAAGGACTCAATAGTTTTAGATATCGGCTGCGGGCCCGGTTTTATGGCTGAGGCGCTGGCAAAAAAGGGTGTCCGGACAATATCTATAGACCGTCAGATTCAGCCGGCGACCCGCCAGCATTCCTGGAAATGCGTGGAAGTTGACGTAGATGCATACGACTTTGGCGAAGATTTAGGGAAAATCGACTTCATACTTGTGCTTGACATCATCGAACATTTAAAATCGCCTGAGAAACTGCTTATACGGCTGCGGAAACGTTATTCGCGTGACTGTCCTGTTGTAGTGATAACAACAGGCAATATAGCATTTCTCCCTTTACGGCTGAGCTTGCTGTTCGCGGGCTTTCATTACGGGCGAAGAGGCGTCCTGGATATGGACCATACACGGCTATTTACTTTTTCGTCGCTTGCAAGAACGCTGCAATTAAACGGATTCGAGATTATAAGCAAAAAGGGGCTGCCGGCGCCGTTTCCCCTCGCGGTCGGCAACGGGATAACGGCAAGGTTTCTGTTGCTGATAAACAGGTTTTTCATAAGGATTTCCAAAAGCGTTTTTTCATATCAGATTGCGATGGTCGCAAGGCCCCTGCCGACGACGGAGCACCTGCTTGAGGACGCCTTTGAGGCCCGCAGGCAAAAACTTTCTATCAGGGACGTTTCACAAAACGACAAACAATGAAGGTCAGGCCGAAAATCGGAAAACTGAAACTCCAGGACAATCGCGTTCTAAAGAAGGACCGGACAGGTTCTCCGGACAGCTTTCGGGCGGTAAAGAAAATCGTTCTGCTTATGGCCGTTTTCCTCTGGCCGGCTGCTTATCTTTTCAGAAACGTTTTTATAATAAACGGAAAATATTCCGCTATAATTAACGACTTCATCCCGTTTTATTATAAATACAAGCACTATTTGCTTGCCAGCTTTGCGGAATTTCGTTTTCCGTTATGGTCGCCTTCGGAAGCGGCAGGTTTCCCATTTTACACAAATCCGTTCGCCCAGATGTTTTATCCGCTAAACGTGCTTCTCGTGATCTGGTATAAAATAATGGGCGGCTACAATCCTTTTGACTACCAGATATTTACAGTCCTGGGCATATCGATATTCTCTCTTGGCCTGTTTATTTGGCTGAAGCTGACTAATAAAAACATAAGGGCAGTACTTTTTGCATCGCTGGTAATGGGGATAAGCTTCAAGGTTACTGAAATAATCCGGTTTCCCAACGCGGTTCATACAGCTGCGTGGTACCCGTGGGTGCTTTACGCGATAACACAGATTTTTTTAAGCAGCTCGTTAAAAAAAGCTGCCCTATACGGCCTTCTGCTGACCTTTTCGCTTGTTTGTATATGTACGGGCGGCTACCCATATTACCTTTATTACGGGCCGTTTCTTTTCGCGCCTTATTTGATGTTTTTTTTCATAAGGCCTTTGCGGAGACGATTGATTGGATTGCAAGAAATTGCCTGGAAACGTGCCCTGCTTACGCTTGTGCTTTCAGGAATAATCGCTGCAGTTCTGTGCGGTCCATACTTACTCGGTATAAAACAACTTATGGAACAGACCGCAGATCGAGGCGGCAAAGATTTCGCATATTCGACATATCATTCTTTCGGATTCGTGGACACGGTCGGTTCGCTTATATATCCGCCGGCTTCCAACACAGAAGGGTGGTATTTTTTCAGTATAACGGCCTTGCTGATTATCTCCGTATATATTTTTTCAAAGCGAGAAAAGATTCGGGATTCTATTAAAAACAACGATACTGACCGCCCCGCAACAACTAACGATTTGGCAACCAAGCTGCTTTTTCTCGTCTGGATAGCGATAATCAGCTACATAACTTATGGAAGCAATTCCTATCTGTTTAAATTTATGTGGAATTATTTTCCCGGCTTTTCGGCCCTGCGAGCGTGGGGACGGCTGAATATTATTTTAGTGCCGATTCTGGCGTGGCTGCTGTCGCTGGGATACGCTTACTTTGAATCAGTGATTTTGGGTAAAATTGATGCATCCAGCAATGAGAAACGCTCAACGGTATTGTGGCCGATTGCGACCCTGGTTGCGGCCTATGCGGTTGTTTTAGCCGCCCAGCTTTATATGTATTACAATGGAATTTTTGACAACTACTGGACAGAGTATTTCAAGGAATTAACGCCTCTCCGGATAAAATTCATCACACACGGAGCTGTAGGATTTGCCTGCATTTTATTGTTTATGATTTTTGCCGGACGGATTCGTTCTGTACTACTGCGATATCCTGCGATGATATTGATTATTCTGCTGTCGGCTGCGGTTTTTGAGATGAGACATACAGCTATCCATATCTGGACCAAAAACAAAGAATGGTATCCGCAGCGTTTTAAGCTCGATATAGCAAAAATAAACGAGCTTTCATTCGCGAACAAGAGAATGGATTACAACTTTACTATTTGCCTGGATCCGGTCTTCAGCGCAGGTATTGTAGAGAACTGGTATTTCACAAGATACATCAGGTTCCTCAAAGAACATCAGAATGAACCCGAGGAATTAAAAATAATAAAGGGTGTGACAGACGGCAGAAAAATTTTCTTCGCCGAATCAATAGGGTACCTGACCATTCGAGAGTTTCTCAATGACTCGAACCGTTTTAAAAATACGGGCAAGCTCGTTTTATATACGGGCGATGAGCTTAATTGGGAAATCGACGCGCCGGTCTCGGGGTATTTCAGCTTTATCGACAACTGGGCGCCGGGCTGGAAGGCCTGGGTAGATGGGCAGCCGGCAGATATAAAACTTCTGTTCGGCACTTTCAAGTCGGTTTATCTAACCGCGGGAAAACATACAGTAAGATTCGTGTATCAGCCGAAGATATTTGAAACTTTCAAAAAACGAAAAGATTTCTAAACTCTTATCGAGCAAAAATATGGCATTTTTAGATTGGCTTAAACTGCCCGAAGTCAGGGATATTTATGATCTTGATGACCCTGCGACTACGCTTTTGCACGGGAAGATATTACAGCGAAAAAGTTTTTTGAAAAAACTTTACGCTGATTTTTACGGACAATTCAGAGGCGCTGTGAACCAGCCGGATAATAAAATGCTCGTGGAATTAGGCAGCGGCGGAGGATTTATCAAGGAGCTGATACCCAACGCCATCACTTCCGATATTCTCAAAGTAGAGGGCGTTGATAAGGTCTTATCGGCGACGGATATGCCGTTCAATGATGAGAGCGTTGATGCGTTTTTTATGTTCGACGTCCTACACCATATTTATGAGCCGAGAAAGTTTTTCAGCGAGGCGATGAGATGCTTAAGGCCGGCAGGTCGGGTGGTTATGATAGAACCGGCAAATACGGCCTGGGCGAGGTTCATTTATAAAAATTTTCATCACGAGAGGTTTGATATAAAAGGCGACTGGCAGGTCGATAAAGGCGGACCTTTAACGCAGGCAAACGGGGCTTTGCCGTGGATTATTTTCGTCCGCGACAGGAAAATTTACGAACGGGAATTTCCAGGACTGAAGATTGTATCGATTCGTAATCATACGCCGTTCAGGTACCTGTTCAGCGGCGGCTTTACACTGAGGCAGTTAACGCCGGGATTTTTATACGGCCCGATAAAGACGATGGAATTTCTGCTTACACCTTTTAATAATTGTCTCGGTATGTTTATGACAGTGATACTCGAAAAAACGAAAGAGTTATGAAGGTTCTGATGCTTAATTATGAGTTTCCGCCGATTGGCGGGGGAGCAGGACAAGCGCACCTTGCCATACTCAAACAGTATGCGCAGAAAAGCGATATGAAAGTCGATGTGCTGACGTCGTCGGCGAAACCCGGTTTTACGTCCGAGAAACTTTCAGATAATGTAACTATTTACAAGTCCGGTGTTCATAA
>CAYLXJ010000010.1:0-16174 GCA_964387385.1 uncultured Pirellulales bacterium | reverse complement strand
AAAATATGGAAGTAATATATTGGAGACATCAAGAGATCTGGATCATAAAGGTGAATCAAGGGGAGCCATCTGTGTGGAAAACCGTCAATTTCAAACGAAAACCGAAAAGACAGACTTTCAAACGCCATAAGAATCCTTATTAGTATTAGGAGAATTTTTTCTCAAAGTTTTAACAATTGCTTTTGCGATTTCGTGAACCAAAGGAACAACCACAGAATTTCCAAATTGCCTATATGCCTGGGCGTCTGAAACAGGAATTTTGAAATCCGGCTTAAGCTGTGTAAACCCCATTAGTCGAGCACATTCTTTGGGAGTAAGGCGACGAGGATTTTTGCCATGATTCTGAGGGATTAGTATTTCTGCACCATCTTTATAATATCTGGCACTCATTGTCCTGGCGATCCCATCCAAATTAGTAAGACCATACTGAAAGCCATTACCTTTTTCTTTATGTTTTTTTGCGTAGGCCTGAAGATAGTTCCACAAATGGTCAGTTAGTGTATATTTATCGGGGACATTCTTTTCAAGGATATCACGGAATTTCGGTCTTTTGGCCGAAGCGTGATGAGGAAACTCAAAAAGTGTAGGTTTTTTGAAGCCTACTATAAAAATACGCTCGCGGTGCTGCGGGACATAATCAATAGCGTCAAAAACTTCTTCGTGGACGTCATAACCAAGTTCGTTTTCGAGTACGTTCATTATTACCTGGAAGGTTCGTCCTTGGTCGTGTCGTTTAAGATGTTTAACATTTTCAAGAAGAAATGCCATTGGTCTCTTGTCGTTAATAATTCGCTTTAATTCAAAGAACAGTGTTCCCTGAGTCGGGTCATCGAAGCCATGAGGTTTGCCGAGGGCGTTTTTCTTGGTTATGCCGGAGATTGAGAATGGCTGACAAGGGAAACCAGCCACAAGGATGTCATGGTCAGGAATTTCAGAGCTTGGGATTTTGCGGATATCGCCATAAGGTTTTTCACCGAAATTGGCCTCATAAGTTTGCTGGGCAAATTTGTCCCATTCCGAGGAAAAGACACACTTGCATCCTGCAGCCTCAAAAGCAAGACGGGTGCCACCTATTCCGGCGAAGAGGTCAATGAAGGTTAGTTGGCGTTTAAGAGGTATGAGTTCATAGGTTCGATGGCGAACGTGGCGAATTTCAACCTTATCGCCGGGAATAAAGCTATTGGCACGAATAAACTCTCTGATTTGACCACGTTCACGGAAAAACCAGCGTTGGCGTCTGGAACGATTATCAGAAGGAATATCTGTTTTGATGGGTTCAGAAAGGCCTTTAGCCAAAAGAGTTATATCAACACCACGAGTTGATTTCTTTGAACTGCTGCCAATTGCATCCTGTGGAAAGAAATCGCGACCACAAGACCGAATATCAAGACGTTTCTCTCTTATAGCAGAAGCGGTTAACTGGATCGTCCTTGATTCCATAGATGAATTAACCCCTGACAATCTAATCACGCTTACCAGAAAGTCGTAAACGCACATTCATAACAAATCTTTCGGGAGGTATCTCGAGGGCTTCGCAAATTCGGAAAATAGCATTTAAAGTAGGGCTTTTCATTCCTCGCTCGATAAGACTTATGTAAGTTCGATGAAGAGATGCCTCGAAGCCCAGTTTTTCCTGACTCAATTCTTTTTTTGTACGGCAGGCCTGAAGTTCAAGGCCTACGGCTTTTTCAATATTCATTTCAGTTTCCCTTTAATAGTTTGAAAGATAACAATCGGAGTTAATAATTGCTTCAGACCATAGTATTCAATGTTAAAAGATTTTGTCGCTCGAGGATCGTGCCCGCCAAACAGATGGCGGGTAAACCTCGTGACTCGAAAAAGGAATACGGAAATAGACGATTGGAATACGAGCAAGAAAATTATGATATAATTAGCCGCTGCGATGAAAACTGTAAAACCAAAAGTAGTTGTCGTTAACGATAAGATGCAGAGGAATTACCGTTACGAGCTAACGGCGCGGGAAGGGAAGGATTTTGACGCGGAGTTTAAGCCGGATTTAACGCCGAAGCAGATGCTTGAATTGGGAGTGTTCGGGGGCAAGTATATGACTGACTGCCGGGGGGAGTTTCCGCTTGAATGGTTTAAGAAGGCGAAGTTAAGCCCGGCCAAACACGAGCCGGAGCTTAATTATTTCAAGGTCAGCGCGAGTCAGCCGCTTAGCGTGTGGCGGGAGAAGGGGTGGATTTATCCCGATGACCCGCGCGGATGGTTTCAGTGGTATTGCAGGTATTTTATGGGAAGGCGTATACCGGCGGAGGACAAACGACAGATAGCCAGATGGAAGGCGATTAAAAGGCACATCAGCCAGATAAAGAAACACTGCCGCAAGGGCGATATGACCTGCCGGAGGAGGCAAAGACAGGCCCTTCTGCATTGGGCCTACGACAGCAGGAAGATATAAGACCGTCGAATCACGGGGGCACAAAACGCACTACGGAGAAGTTGGCGGATAGCGGATAGGTCAAATTCAAATCAAAAATCAAAAAGCAAAAGGTAAAAATGCGGTATCCCGAAGGGATGATGTTTTAACAAACGTAAAGGTAAAAGTTTCTTACCTTCCGCAGAGCCAGTTTTCGGAGAAGAGTTTTAGATCCGACAAGTCAACTAAATTGTCGGAATCATCGAGATTCGCGGGGCCGCAGTCGATAGTGCAGTCATTGAGCCAATACGAGGCAAAAATAGCGAAGTCGAAGAAATCGACGCCGCAAGTGCCGCCGAAATCGGCAGGACAGGTGACAGAGGCAGTTCCCCAGGTTGTCTGGGTCATTCTAAACGGCACTATACAATCGACAGAAACGCCGCTTCCATCGAGGCCGTGGTTGTGATACCACAAATCCCAGATGGTATTGCCCCAGGCCTTGAGCTTGCTGAAGAAGGGATCTGTCTGGATGATGTAGGCGTTGGGTTGGCCTGAGGGCGTGGGGCTTGAAAGGGTATCGGCATTTGCGTTTATCTCGTCTCTTAGAAATTCTACGTATTCTCTTGAAGTCCCCTGATAGTACAGTGACACTTCGACAAAGTCGGAGTCGGGCGGAATAACGATATGCACGTCGTCGCAGCCGCCGGCATATTCCTGCGCGGTAAAATAATTCGGGTCGCTTAAGCCGTGCCAGACGGGTTCGCAGAGCCGCTGATTGGCAGAATCGATATCGAAACCTTTTGGCGGTATGCGATTATCCTTATATCTACCGGTGGCGAGAACAAAATGGAAGGTCTCATCTTCACCCGTCAGAGAGCTTTCGGGGTGCACCTCATAGACCAGTTCATCGATATAGGCCTCGTTTGTGGCAAGTGCGGGAGAGCTTGAGGAATTAGGAAGTCCTTTTAATGTCCCCACGGTGTAGTCGTAGGGATTAATTTCATAGGCGAGGCAGGCGCCTTTATATACCTTGATATTTATGAACATTCTTCTGCCTTCAGGGAAACCCGAAATCAGCTTGTGAGGGGTGTTGTTCTGAATTTTGAAAGACAAGTCGCCTGTAAGAGGGGAATAATTGAAATCCTTGATAGCAGCAGCGATACGGAGCTGGTCTTTTGCCCGGTTGGAGCCGGCAATTAAGGCAGCGCCGTCATTTTTCGGTGTTTCGCCCAAGCTCAAATCGAGCGTCAGAACGGCAGGGCCTTTATTGAGTATCTGGAGATTTACAGGGTCATAGGCGGGCCCAGCCGCGTCAAGGGTTCCGAGGATGTATGATATCCAGGCATTTCCGCCGGTCATATCGTGCAGAGGCAGACCAGAATTGGGATGTGTGGCGCTTCCATCAGGTCGTAATGGGACGCCGGCCTTGTTGCACCCGTAGCCGGTAACATCTCTCATATGGCAATCCTGACATTTTGCCACCCAGTCGATTCCGCCGCTGAGCAGCGCGAATTCGGGATTTGTTGCGGCACCACCCTGCTGGGCATAGTCAGACAACATAAACTCTGAAAACGTCCGTTCCACGTGGAAATAGCGATGTGCTGAATACTGCTCAGTGATAAGGTTGGAGCCGGCGGACAGGTCCGGCAGACCTGAAAGGCCCAGATTTGCAAGGGCAGGATTTGAGACATCATGGCAGGTATCGCAGAAGTATTTCGACTTATGATAACGGCTGTAAAGCTGCTGGTGCTTTGCTTCGGCGTCCGCGAAGCTTGCCCTTTTCTGGCCGTTGCCGCTGGCGAAGAACTGGCCGCTCGCATTTTCGGTATATGTGGGGTAAGCAGGCACAAAGAATTTGGAGTAAAAGTTAGCACCGGAGAACATTTTTATCGAGGCAGATAAAGTGCGGTCCTCCTGATAAGTTTTGGCTGCCTCGGTTGCGGAAAGTGTTCCGACTTCGTCCCAGTAACCAATCCAGTCGCTTCCTTCGCGGGAGCCGTTATAGGTTGTTTCGAAGAAGGGGTCGTATAAACTATGACAGAAATCGCAGTGCAAGCCGTCAAAATCGCTGGCAGTCATCAAAGAGGCGTTAGGCGGGTCAGAACGGCCGCCGAGCCAGCCCTCAGGGAAATGGCATCTTTCACAGAGGTCGCCTGCATTTGGGTTGCCCAATGCCCAAATTGAATCCTGGAGGGCAACAGTAAAGCAAGCCCAGAAAATGGGGTCCCTTGCCGCCTGAGCCATCATTGAACCTTTCCAGTTGAAGCCCGGCTCTACTGCCTGGTTATAACCGGCGTGACAATTAAGGCATCTGCCGGGGGCTTCGAGATTTACGCCCTGAATTGGCTGAGTTCCGGGCATTCTTACCAAGGGGTCGTTTACTATCAGAAGTGGAATCCAAGCGTAAGCCGAATAAGTAATTATTGAGAGCAAAACCAACGAGATTGCTATTTTCGCTTTCATTTTCGACACCCTTTCACCATCCTACGAATCTCCTATAATATATAAGGATATCTTAAAATTGTCAAGGTTTTTGAACTCGCCCACACATTGAACGCTCCCCGATAAAAACAGTGGTATCGGTTTATTCGGGAGAGGACTGGATTTCCTGTAGTTAGACCAAAGAGGCAGCTTCCCGGGAACATGAAAGCGAAATTAAAAAAAAGACAATAAAATTTAGGTTTTACGACCTATAAAATCAGGCGTGGGAGGGAGTTATGCGAAATAAATAAAATTTTTTCAAGAAGTTGCGTAAATTACCTAATTTATTTAATCTTCCCAGATTAACAGAGCCGATAAGGGAGAAAGTGAAAAGTAAAAAAATGGATCCCCTGCTGTCTGACCAAAGGAGCGACTTCTCCCCCGACAGGAAAACCAAGGGAGCAGCAGTCGAGGGCAGGCGGGGACGAGAAAGTAAATAAGGAATGGATTCCTGCTTACGCAGGAATGACAAAAGCAAAAAAGCCAGGGAGACATAAGGTATGGAAACGCTAACGGAACAACGCAGATGTGTGAGAACGGAAGTGTCGTGGCCGGTGAGCGTGTGGCTGCCGGAGGCAAACAAGTTTTTCAACGGCAGAAGCGCTAATATAAGCAAGACGGGAGTTTTTGTGCGGCTGCCTGTAACGACGCCTTTGCAATCGGGCAATATCATAGAATTGAATTTCCCGCGGACAATGACACTTGCGAAGAAGAAAGGCGGCTTTGCAAGAATAAAAAGCGGAAGGGTCGTCCGAATTGAAAGAGGCAGTTTGCTTGACGACGCGGCGATGGGTGTGGGGGTAGTGTTTGAGGAAATCGAAGCGTAAAGACGGAAGACAGAGGACGGAGGACAGAAGACGGAGAAATGTCGAATGTCCAATATCCAATGTCCAATAATGAAGTAAGAGAACGACTTAGTGGCTTAGTGGTTAAAAAATTGAAATAAGAAGTGCAAGGGTTTGCATTTTCTGTCAGCACATAGGCAGGGGGAAAGATTTTAATGGCCGGCGTCGGTCCCGACGAATCAGGATTGACGACGGCCATTTTTGTTGCGCGGGCTGACGATGCAGCGTATATAATCAAAAGTAACCCCGCGATAAATTGGGGGGCTAAATTTTATTTGGAAGCGCCGAAGCGGCGGATAAAACGATATAATAATTATGTGGATTTTGAAGAAATGGCGGAGAAATAGGGCGGCGGGGAGGGCGTTTCCGCTGGGATGGCTGGCGATTCTTACGGAGAAAGCGCCCTATTATCAGCGATTGAATGAGGCGGACAGGGAGGAACTTCGGCGGCATATATTGATATTCTTAAATGAAAAGCGGTTTGTGGGATGCGGGGGGCTTGAAATAACCGACGAGATAAGGGTAACGATAGCAGCGCAGGCGTGCATTCTATTGTTGCATCGAAAGACGGATTACTACCCCGGGTTGAGTTCGATATTAGTTTATCCGGCGGCATACGTGGCGAAGGAGACGAGGCATCTGGAGGGGGGCGTTGTGCAGGAGGGGTATGAGGTGCGATTGGGGGAGTCGTGGAGACGGGGGGCGGTGGTGTTATCGTGGGAGGACGTGAGGCGGGACGCGGAGAATATCCACGACGGACATAATGTTGTGTTTCATGAGTTCGCGCATCAGTTGGATAGCTCGATGGGCAGGGGTGATAGTTCCGAGGTATTGCAGAAGGAGTCGAAATTTATAGCGTGGGCGAGGACTCTGCAGGCCAATTACGAGCGATTGAGAAGGGAAGTGGGGGGGAACAGGCCGACATTGTTGAGGTCATACGCGGCTGAGGACCCGGCGGAGTTTTTTGCGGTCGCGACGGAATATTTTTTTGAAAAGCCGAAGGAATTGCAGAAGGCGGAGCCGGAGTTGTATCGGGAGATGGGGAATTTTTATAATCAGGACCCGGCGGTTTTATAAATGGTTGCGTTGAATGGTTGCGGTTGCGCGACTCGTATCGGTTGCGTCAAACGTCAATCGGTCTTTAAGACGCAACTGTCCAACGATTGACGTAACCCCCTATAAGTACATTCCCCCGGCCAACGAATTGCTGGGGCAGGGAGGGCAGGCGAGCAGCGCAACCGAATAACGAATTACGCAACCAGCAAAAATTACCAGTGAAATCGTATATAATCTCATCAGGATTTTTACGAAAAATACTCTTGCAGGGGGGTGAGGGGCAAAATTATAATGTAGCAACATTAATTGACGATATACGTATTAAGCGTTAAATGCGGGTGTAGCTCAGTGGTAGAGCGTCACGTTGCCAACGTGAATGTCGTGAGTTCGAGCCTCATCACCCGCTTTGAAACCGTGACTCGTGACTCGGCCCTCGCGGCTCGTTATGAGGAACGGGGAGATTTGTTAAATAGCGTCGGTGAGATACCGGCTAAATGAGTAGTTTGGCGTTGGTCGCCGGCGCGTGTATTATGACCCGGCTTCGTCCCTAAAGGACTACGCCGTGGCAAGGGGTAAAATATGGCTGAGGGATAAGGTTCCTTGAGCCATATTCGTTTTAATAAAAGGCTAAATATTGTTCGGATGCGTCGCCGAGGCGGCGGAGAAAATTTAAGAATGGAGAAATAAAATGGCGGAGCAGCAGGAGCAGACAGGGGCGAAGAATACGGTAGCGGTTGAGGAGGCGGGGCCTTGCAGGAAGAAGGTAATTGTCGAGATACCGAAGGAGACGATAAATAAGGCGCTGGACGAGCAGTATGAGACGCTGCGCAAAGACGCGCTCGTGCCGGGATTCAGGAAGGGCCGTGCGCCGAGGCGGCTGTTGGAGAAGCGGTTCGGGAAGGACGCGGGGGAGACGGTGAAATTGAAGCTGTTGGCGGAGGCAAGCGACTCGGCGATAAAGGAAATCAAGTTAGACGTTCTGCGCGAGCCGAATATAGATTATGAAAAGATAACGCTTCCTGATGACGGGCCGATGAAGTTCGATTTCGAGGTTGAGGTCAGGCCTGAGTTTGAGCTGCCGAAACTGGAGGGGATACCGGTTGAGAAGACGAAGGCAGCAGTTATAGAAGGGCACGTTGATAAGGAAGTAGAGGCGCTGCTGAAGTATATGGGGGTCTGGACGCCGAAGGAAGATGGGGCCAAGGTCGAGGCGGAGGACAGGGTTGTCGCGGACGTGATGCTGAATATCGAAGGGCAGGAGCAGAAGCTGGATAATACGGATATTCACGTCAAGGCGTACGGATTTGTGGGGGATGTGCCGGTTGAGAAATTAGATGAGGTTTTGGTAGGGGCAAAGGCGGGAGAGACGAAGACGACGGAGGTAACCGTTCCCAAGACGTATTTCAAAGAGGAGCTTCGCGGCAAGAAGGTCGATATCAAGATTACGGTCAAGGACATCAAGTGGCTCAAGCCGGCGGAGCTGAACGAGGATTTAATTAAGAAGTGCGGGGCGGCAAGCGAAGATGAACTGCGGAAATCGATACGAGAGCGATTGGCGGGGCGGCTTGAAAACCAGGCGAAATCGGAAATGGCTGAGCAGATTTACAAGTATCTGCTGGACAATACGAAGTTTGATTTGCCTGTGGATGTGGCGGCGGACCAGGCAGTATCGCTTTTGCGAAGACAGTATATCAATTTGATGATGCAGGGGGTGGCGAGGGAGCAAATCGACGAGCATATAGAGCAATTGAAGGCAAGCACCGAGCAGCAGGCGCAGCAGCAGCTTAAGGTGTTTTTCATAATGGACAAAATCGCGGACAAGTTCGGTATCGAGGTTACGGAGGAGGAAATCAACGGGCATATCGCGCAGGCTGCGATACAAAGGAAGGTGCGTCCAGAGCGGCTGAAAGAGGAAATGCAGAGGGACGGGTCGCTGGACCAGTTTAAGCTGCAGGTGCGCGAGCAGAAGTGCGTGGCGAAATTATTGGAGACAGCCAAAGTAACTGAGGTTGAGGCGAAGGCGAAGCCGGCGAAAGGGGAACATCCGAAACACAAGAAAGCTGCGGCGAAACACGAGGAGAAGCCGGCACATCCGGCTTCGCCCAAGGGTTCCGCCGTGACAAGTAAACCAGCGGTGAAAAAGCATACGGCCAAGGAAGAAAAAGAGGAAAAACCGGCGAAAAAAGCGAAGGCGACGCCTCGAAAGAAGAAAACCTGAGAGCTAAATTAACCGATATGTAAAAGAGCACAAGGTATCAGGAATCAGGAAAGAACGTTGAAAATTCAACATTGAAATTTGAACGAAGAAGAAAGAAGTGATATGAAGCAGGAATATAAGAATCAGGTGTATGAGCAGTATGGGCCGCCGGGGCATCCTTATCAGCAGTACCGGCAGATGAGCTTGGATGATTTGCTGCTGGAGAACCGGATAGTGTTTCTCATCGGTGAAATCAGCTACGCGCGGGCGGCTGAGGTGATAATGAAAATCCTGTACTTAGACAACCAGAAGCGCGGCGCGGAAATAAGCTTATATGTGAATTCTCCGGGCGGCAGCGTTGACGACACGATGGCGGTGTATGACACGATGCAATTTATAAGCTCGCCAATTTCGACGTATTGTATAGGCAGGGCGCAATCGGGGGGGGCGGTGATATTAGCGGCGGGGACGAAGGGCAAGCGGTTTGCGCTTCCGCACGCGAAAGTGATGCTTCATCAGCCGTGGGGCGGGGTTTACGGGCAGGCGGCGGACATCAAGATACAGGCGGAGGAAATTCTCAAGGCCAAGAAAGTGATAAGCGAACTATTGGCCAAGCACACGGGTCAGCCGGTAGAGAAGATAGTCGCCGAGACCGAGAGAGACCGGTATATGACGGCTGAGGAGGCGAAGGCATACGGGCTGATAGACGAGGTGTTAGAGCTTGAAGAGGCGGAGAAGAAGAAGAAAGAAGAGAAGAAATAAAAATGGAACCCCTGCTGACTAACCAAGGAAGCAGCACTCGGGGACAGGAAAGTAAATAAGGAATAGATTCCTGCTTTCGCGGGAATGACAAGCTGGAGAGGATATGAGAGTTGACCAGAATTTAGTGCCGATAGTGATAGAGAAGACGGGTCGAGGCGAGCGGGCATACGACATATATTCGCGACTGCTGAAGGACAGGATTGTGTTTGCGGGAGGGCCGATAGACGACGCTTCGGCCAACCTGATAATAGCGCAGATGCTGTTTTTGAGCAACGAGGACGCGAAGACCGACATTCATTTTTATATTAATTCGCCGGGCGGGTCGATAACGGCGGGTCTGGCGATATACGACACGATGCAGTTTTTGCGGTGTGAGGTGGCGACGTATTGCGTTGGTCAGGCGGCGAGTATGGCGGCAATACTTCTGGCTGGGGGCAAGGCGGGGAAGCGGTTTTTGCTGGCGAACAACCGGATACTGCTGCATCAGCCGCTGATTTCGGGGGAGTTGATTGCTCCGGCGACGGACCTTGATATCGAGGCAAAGGAGATACTGCGGCTGCGAGAGAAGTTATATCAGATACTGTCGAAGCATACGGGCCAACCGGTAGAGAAAATTGAGAAGGACTGTGACAGGAACCTGTGGTTAGACGCGGAAGAGGCGATAAAATACGGGCTTGCGGACAGGATACTGCAGAAGGCGCCGGAAGTGGTGAAGCAGGCGGAAGAGACGACAGAGAAGAATGAATAACAGAGGACAGAGGACGGAAGACAGAAAAGGAAGAAATCCGCCGCAGGCGGATAAATGTCCAATGTCCAATAACCAATATCCAGTAATGAAGTATAAAAAGAAAATTAAGGCACAAGTTGTTTTTGCAAGCACAATTGTGATTTGCGCGATGTTGTTTATTATTGGCTGCGGGGAGACGAAGACGGTAGAGGTCGGGCAGGAAAAGGTAAGCGATGAGGCGATGCTGAAGAGCCGGGCTGAGCAGGCGGAGAAGGAAAACGAACAGTTGAAAAAGCAGGTCGAGACGCTGACGCAATTGCCCTCGGGGAAAAGGGCGGAGGCGATTTACAGGTTGAAGGAAGTAACAATCGGACGATTTACAAATCTTTACGATGAAGATAAGAATGGGACGAGAGAGACGCTGGTTGTTTACGTGCAGCCGATTGACGAGACGGGGGACGTGGTCAAGGCGGCGGGGGCGGTGGAAGTTCAGCTTTGGGACCTGAACAAGGCGGGGGGCGAGGCGATGCTGGGTAAGTGGAGCGTTGAGCCGAATGAAATGAAGACAATGTGGTTCGATTCGATGTTATCTACCGGCTACCGGTTTAAATACGATGCGGGGGCGTTAGTGGGGAAATTCGACAAGACCTTGACGGTCAGGATTAATTTCACGGATTACCTGTCGGGCAGGGTATTTACAGAGCAGAAGGCGATTAAGCCGTAAGAACTTGCCACAAAGCCACAAAGACACAAATTTTATTTTTTAAAAATAGGGGACTATCCCTAATTAGTGGGTCTGTAATCGTGCCAGCCGGCGGGGGCGGGGACATATTTTCCGCCGAACCATAAATCACCGGGGAGGATTCCCTCGAGGAGCCGTTTGTCGAGGTAATAGCGTTTGAGATAGCCATTTGTGTTGATGAGACCAACTACTGCCCTGATGCTTTCCGAAAGAGTTCCCCTTAGAATAAGGTAATCCTGAGCGCCCGGGCCTGTTACTTTTCTGCCGCTGGATGAGCGGACGTTTTCAGCACCCCATCCGCCGCCGCCTACGGTAATGGCGGCCTCAACAACCATAGTATGGGGCAGGCGGCGATTATTTATAAGAGCGCCATCCGGATTTGCGACGGGCCTGTAAACGTGTCTTGCGCCCGATGAGACGTCGGGGACGCCTTCAGTTGTTGTGTTTGGCAGGCCGACTGAGGAGCTGTTTGAGAGACCCGGGTCGGCGATTTTGACGACGCCCTGTGCGATGAGACCGAGGACGTTGGGGTTGGTGTCGGCGGGCATATCGGTATCGACGTTTCGGCCTGGCTGGTCGACGTAAATTTTGTCGGCGAGCCATATATTTCCGGAAGCGACAACTGTAACTTTGCCTTTGACGACCATATCGGTGTAGTCGGCGCTGCCGATGATTACGTCGCCATTGACATAGATTTGTCCGCCGGGGTCGCTTTCCTTATTGCCGAACTGCTGACGGACATAGGTATTCTCAATCGGGATAATAACGGGTGCTATGTCGCGCGGCGCGTAATGGTAAGTGTAGATGTCATATTTCTGATAAGTGCTGCCGCTTGAGCCGGGGACGATTTTGTAATCCCATGTTGTGCCGGGGTAACCGCGGACGGTGCAGTTATTGGTGATGCGGACTTTTCCGACGCCGGCATCGACGAAGAATTCGAGCTGGACGGCGCTTCGGCGTCTTTCGACATTGGCCGTGCCCAGCGGGGTAAACCTGTATAAGGGATTAGTGCTGTCGCGGAAGCGGTTTACCTTGCTTTGGACAGCTGCCTCATCGGTGATGCGGACATTCGGCTGGTCGAAATAGATACCGTCATCGAAGAGGCCCATAACAGAGCCGTATTTGTCAAAGTTGGAGCCGGTCCTTCTGGATTCACCCATTTTGACTTTTTGTTGAAAACGAGGCGAGCCGGAAATATAGATGTCGCGTTCATCGGGATTGTCGCGAAGGTTGTTTATATGAATAGGGACGTCGATGATTTCGCCGTCTGCGAAATTTACAGGGGTGGTGGAAGTTGTGCCGTTCGGGATACGGCATTTACCCATAACCCAGCCGGTGATTTCCTGAATGACGGCGACATCGACGACGCGGGAGGAGTTGCCGCTTGTGCCGGTTGATACGATTCTGAAGACGGGTCTTGCGGCGAGGAAGTTGTCGAACTGGACCTCATAAGCGCAGGAGCTGTCTTCGAAATCGATAGTTCCGTAGTTGGAACCATTCTGGAGTGAGCCGAGGATATCGGGCTGACGGCTCATCCAAAAGATGCCCTGCTCGTATCCGGCCTCGGCGGCGAGCATCGCGGCAGTATCGCATTTTGTCCTGACGGCCTGAATGCGTGCGCCGTAGCTTGTCATAGTCAATCCGACGGCCAGTGCTACCAGAATGACGACGGCGACGATGACCAGCGGAAGGGCAAAACCGTGTCTCGTCGCTCGTGGCTCGTGACTCGTCATTAGTCTTTTATTGAAATTTTTTCCCGTTGTCATATTTTATTCCTTGCTGTAAGTGATAGGCACCGTGTCAAACGAGACGCGAGGGCCGAGTCACGAGCGACGGTTTTCATGGCCAGGTGTTTCGCATAAGGGTAGCGGCGGTGATGGTTGTCTGAGGGGAGCGAGGATTGCCGTCGGGGTCATTGAGTGTGAGGCGCATACGGACGCAGCCCTTTCCGTCGCCGGCAAGATTTCTTGTAGTATGGCTGAATTCGAGATTAGCGACGTTTTCGGCGAGCGTGGCGGTGCTGACGGATGCGCCTTCGAGCTTATTTCCTACTGCATCAATGGCGCCGGGCGGGCAGGGGCCGCGGTCGAGCATCAGTTTATCGCCGTTGAGATAGAAAAGGGCATATGCTGTGGCTGTTACTGAGGTATTCATAATGTCGTCGTTAAGCTCAGTGTCCCAGAAACGAAACTCGACCGCCTGGCCCGAAACGACTTCTTCAGGGTCAGCGGAAGGCAGGACCTTTGTGAATTTTCCGCCTGTTATTTCGTAGAGGACGTAATCCATCCTGTTGGATTTTCTGCCGTAAATTCCGAAGGTTATGGTTGCAGCCATGGTGTCGAGCTGGGACTTTGAGTTGGCATAATTGAACATCCTTATCCAGCTTTTATGGCCGCTGACGATGAGCGAGCCGACGATGAGGACGACGATGAGGGAGGCCGCCATTGCGACGACGGTTTCGATAAGTGTAAATCCTTCTTCGCTTCTTTCTTCGTTAAAGTTACGAAGGGCAGGTCCGGCTTTGCTGCGCTTCGCCGTGACAAGTCCGCGTTTGTTCATTTTTCGTTGTTCATTGTTCATAGTTTGTTGCATTAGTTACTGGTCCTGTCTGACGTAGGTGGTGAGATTAACTGAGGGGTCGCCGTTATCCGGAGAGCCGTAGCCGAGGTCACTGCGCCATCGGACGGAGACGTCGAGCCGGCGAAGCGTGACGCCGGCAAATTCATCGTTGTCAACGTCGCTTCGAGACATCGATATAAAATAGCGAAGGCCGTCGATGATGGTCATATAATCGCCCCACATATCGCCGGGAGGCACGTTGAAGCCCATATTAAGCTCTTCGGGGTAATAGGAGAGGGAGCCGCCTGTGCTTTTCCAGTCCTCGAGGAGAAGCTGAGCGGTCCTTGTTGCGGACAGTTGCGCCCTGGCGTATCGGATGTGATGGACGCAAAGATATTCATAGCAAAGTGTTCCGAGGGAGGCAATAACGATAATGGCGACAGCAAGCATTACTTCGATAATAGTCGTTCCTTTCCTCGCGGCTGGTCTGCTGTAAGCTGTTTCGGCAGGCCCGAGGGAAGAATCGCAAGAACGGGTATTTAGAGTATGAAACATAGAGTCCCCAATGAAAAGTATATAAATTGAGCGGCGAAATCCAAAGCAGCAGGGCGAAATTTTTAGTTTTTAGTTTCGATATTTTGGTTAAAATGGCGGCCATGCAGGAATTTTTGAATAAAATAATATGCGGGGACTGTATAAAGGTGCTGAGTAAAGCAAGGGGGCCTTTTGCGGACTTGATATTTGCCGACCCGCCTTTTAATATCGGCTACAAATACGATAAATACAACGACGAGGTCGCGGGCGATAAATATATCGTCTGGACGAGGGAGTGGATGACGGCCTGCAAAAGGGTTTTAAAGCCAGCCGGGTCATTTTATATAGCGATAGGCGACGACTATGCGGCCAACGTCAAAGTTATAGCCGACCAAATCGGGCTTATAATGCGCAACTGGATAATATGGCATTATACGTTCGGCCAGCAGACGAAAGACAAGTTCGCACGCGCACATACACACATATTTTATTTCGTTAACGACGAAAAGAATTTCACTTTCAACGACGACATCGTGAGGATTATATCGGACAGGCAGAAAATTTACAAAGACAGCCGAGCTAATCCTTCGGGCAAAATGCCGGACGACGTATGGGACGAGTATCCGCGGATTTGCGGGACGTTCGATGAGCGGACGAATTTTCCCTGCCAGATGCCTGAGAGTTTGCTTGCGAGGATAATAAGGGCAAGCTCAAATGAAGGCGACTGGGTTCTTGACCCGTTTAGCGGATCAGGAACAACGATAGTCGTGGCGCATAAATTGAAACGTAAATATACAGGAGTGGAATTGTCAAAGGAATATGTAAAGGGGACGCTCGAACGGCTTAAGGGGTCGGAAGGATACGCCATTGAGGGCGAGGGGGCGCGAAGGTGGAACGAGCATTTGGATGCAGAATTGAAATGGCTTTATCATGAAAATAAGATACCTAGTGATCGTCTTATTGCAGATCCTTATTTATTAGGTTTATTCACCAACAAGTTTAATATAAAAATCGATGAGTCCAACCTTCCATTTCAACCTCAAGATATTCAAAAGCATCTTATTCAGCTAAGAAAGAGTGCAAAACTTGGTCCGTTACGCGCAAATATCGAATCATTAAAGATAAGTAAAAGTGATTCTAAGGAGAAACCATGGAAAGATGGAGTGAAGCCGAAATAGAGAAGCTAAAGCTGCATTACAAACAATCCAATATACCAAGCGACCAAATTCTCAAGGAAAGAGATAAATTAGAGAATTTCACAGAATGGTTTAATACAAAATTCAGTCACGACCATCAGTTCGCACCTGAAGACATAGCTGACCAGCTTTTGAAATTACGTAAGGGTGGAAAGCTGCCCCGTGTTAGGAAATAGTAATATTGAACTTCCTACAAAATAAAAGATTCTACAAACTGTATCTTCCATTGGCTGGATTTGCGGCGACGGCGGTGATGCTGACATTGGCGCAGGCGCCGTTTGGGTGGTGGCCATTGGCGTGGGTTGCCTACGTTCCATTTATATTGGTTTCAACAAAAAAAGGGGCTGTCCCTTTTTTTGTTTTGTCGGCGTATTTGGTCGGGGCAGGGTATTGGTTAGGGAATTTGTACTGGATAGGTTTTGTAACAATAGGGGGGTGGGTGGCGTTTTGTTTATATACGGCGATTCTTTGGCCGATACTGGCGGTTTCGATTCGATGGTGCGTTAAAAAGGGAATACCGTTAATTATCGCTGTGCCGATACTTATCGTCGGCGTAGAGCAATCGCAGGGATTTTTATTGGGGGGATTTTACTGGAACCATCTGGCGCACAGCCAGTACGCCAATACGGCGCTGATACAGATAGCGGATATATTCGGGGCGGCGGGGGTGTCGTTTCTTGTAGCGATGGTCAACG
>CAYLXJ010000009.1:0-16601 GCA_964387385.1 uncultured Pirellulales bacterium | reverse complement strand
GCTCTCTGGCCTTTTTCTTCTCTTCTTCTGAAACATCCGCGTAATATTTGTGCGACATAAAAAAGTCAACCAGTTTCTTTGTGGCATCTTCGCTTGCGTTCTTGTCACAAACCGCGAAAAACTCTTCTGTGTTAATTAATTTTTTCCAAGAATCAAGTTTGCGAAGTTTAACAAGGGCTGACCATAAATCTGTTAGGAGTTGCAAGTCGCCTATTTTAAAAGCTTCTGCAAGGTAAACAGGTGGTTTGTCAGATTCTATCCCATAACAATCAGCGGTGGTATCGATATCACCTATAGAATTTTCATGTATTTCTGCTGGAAAATCAAAAGGGCAAATAGCAGCCGTTGAACGCACGAGTTGCAATGTCATTAAAAATGCATCCTTAATAGCTCCCTGTAAACAACCGACAAATGACATACCTATTTCGTTTACAGAAACATGCTCAGTTAATTCTGGACGGGACATTGCCAGGAACCATTGTGTATTGTGGCGTATATTATCAAATCCGTAAATATTATTCGCATAACCATCTCTATCTGGTCCGGCTATGTCGTTCAACGTCTTTTCATCCGCCTTGATGAGTTGGACACCTAAATCAAAACTGGGAATGTTCGGTGGCCAATCCGCTTCAAAATAAAGAATTGGCCAGATTGTTGATGAATATTCTTTTCCCATTTTTTTTCTGTGTCCTCTGTGTTCTCTGTGGCTAAGCAATCTTTGTCTTCTCTGTGGCTATCACAAAACTACCCGTTTGATTCCATCGACAAGGAGTTTTGCTCCAAAATTCACTATCAGCCCTCGTCTAAGATTTGTCGCCTTAAGATACGAGAGTGTTTGAGCCAACGCAACCTCGGGCATTTTGGACAACGATTTTATTTCTACAACTACTTCGTTTTCAACAAGAAGGTCTATTTTCTGGCCTTTGATGACTTTGCCTTTGTAAATAATATCAGCAGGCACTTGTCTTTTATACTTTATCCCCTGAAGTTCAAACTCATAGCATAATGCTTCTTCGTAAATCGACTCAAGAAGTCCGGGGCCAAGCTCCCGATGAACCTCTATTGCCGCCCCGATTATTTTTTCTGTCAACTCATCCGCCATATTGTATTTTATATTTGTGATATCTTTGCCCTCTATGGCTTAACAATTTTAATTCTCTGTGTCCTCTGTGGCTAAATAATCTTTTCTTCTCTGTGGCTAAAGCGTCTTGAGGTATTCCTCGTATTGTTTTGCATCCATAAGGTTTTTCGTCGTTGCCTTGTCCGAGATGCGAACCTTGCAAATCCAGCCGTCGCCGTAGCAGCTTTTGTTTATTAATTCCGGATTTGTTTCGAGGTCTGTATTAATTTCCGTTACCTTTCCTGCCACAGGCGAATAAACATCGCTTGCGGCCTTCGAGCTTTCCACCACCGCTATCCCATCTTTCTGTTTGACCTCTTTGCCCACTTCGGGCAGCTCGACAAACGTCAGCTCGCCGAGCTGGTCCTGGGCGTGGTCGGTTATTCCGATAGCAGCGATATCACCCTCGATTCTCGCCCATTCGTGGTCTTTTGTGTAAAGCAGTCCTTTTTCAACCATAACATTGTCTCCAGTGTCAGAATTTTTCAAACCGGCTTAAAATTTTGCCGGCAACATCTGCTTCCAGTTGTTCGCCCCGTTCTACGTTCTGTTTTTTACCTTTGCTTTTCTGGCTTTCGCTTCTTGCCAGATAATATACTCCAACCGAATCGGCTTCATTGGCTTTGTTTTTGTCAATATAGACAATAGCAATCTGCCTAAGGCCAGCCGTGGCGCTGCTCAAGACCCAGCCGATGCTGGCCCCGTCGCTTATAATGGCATCACCCTGCCGGACTGGTCTTACGCCTTTCGCACCGGGAAGCTGAATGCGGGCGACCTTCATATCGAACGTTTTGGCGATTTTTTTCATAGCGGCCTGGCCTATGAAAAATTTCTTGTCTAATTTCACTGCCCAGCCATAGCCCGCCTCGAAGGGCGATATATTAAAGGGGCCGTCAAGCTCGTGACCGTACAAGGGAAGCCCCGCCTCAATTCGTAAGCTGTCTCTTGCTCCGAGTCCGCAGGGTAAGGCCCCCGCACCAATCAGTTTGCGCCACAATTCGGCCGCCTTTTCAGGATGCACGAAAAGCTCGAAACCAACTTTTGCACCAGTGTATCCTGTCCGTGATATGATGCAGTCGATGCCTGCCGAATTTCCTTCGAAAAACGTAAAACTTTTCAACTCTGCCGCCTGTTGTCCGATTGTTTTATCAAGTTTACTTAATACCTCGACTGATTTCGGGCCTTGCAAGGCGATATCCACGCGGCAATCCTGCCCGCCGCGGGTATCTCGCATATTGCGGACTGAGGCCAGCTTTATAATACTATCCGGCTTAGCGGTGTCTATCACGGCTTTAGCTCCCTGAACAGCGGCGAGATATGCCCTGATTTTCGCCTCGTTGGCGGCGTTGACAACTACCATAAACCTGCTTGTATCGCGCCTGTAAATAATGATGTCGTCGAGGACGTTACCCGCGGCATCGAGGATATAGCTGTAGTGCGCAGCTCCGATATCCAGCGCGCTGACATCATTGGTCGTTACCGCGTCTAAAAAACCTTCCGCCTCAGTGCCGCAGACCTCAAGGATTCCCATATGCGTGCAGTCAAAAATACCCGCTTCCCTGCGGACGGCCTCGTGCTCTGCGCTTATCGACAAATACCACAGGGGCATAAGGTATCCGGCAAATTCAGCAATATGGGATTTATCTGCGAGCTTGAGATGCTCGTTGTATAGAATGCTGCCTGTCGCCGGCTGCTCCACCGGCTCGAAAACAAACTCACCTTGTGTCTGTTCCATAGCCAACTTCGGCCTCCATGCTCAAATCAAAGACGCAAGGATACGAAAAATAATGCCGAAGTCAAGAACTACACCCGAAAGGATTTTATAACATCGTTTTTTATTCACACGGCGGCTTTTCAGACGGGCTAAACAGCGACTTGAAGTAACATTTTATCCAGCCCCAGTGCAGAATGATGTGAACCAGCATCAGGACAACGAACGCCACGCCCAGCCAGAGATGAATGTCGCCCCAGTCATGTCTGCCCATACCCAGAAGCTGTTTTATGTGCTCTCTGCCTCTTCCGCCGTGAAGCTCCCGCCCGAGGCCGCCGGTGCCCGGCGGCAAAATCCAGCGAAGTATCGACGCGGTAATGATTAACCCCAGCAGAGTCAGGAATCCCGCCAAATCCACAATGAAATTTATCGTGCTACGCTTCATCAGCATTCTCCGATAAGCTTGCCTTTTACGGCATAGGCCAGCTAACTGTATATTCCACCGTTGCCGATGCATCCGCATCCACCTCGACCGGGAACCTCGCCACAAATGCGGCACGCTTTTCCCATTTATGCGTCGATTTCTCGATTTTCCAGTCCTCGTATGATGGCAGCTTCTCATCCACGAATACCGTTATCTTTTCTTCCTTGCGGTTGCGGATTTCGACCTTGTGCGTCTCGTATCGTCTGCCCCACTGCTCCCTGAAATCGGTCATCGTATGCTCGGCGACGATATCGAACGCGTCGCCGATATAAAGCGACAGTTTCTCATTTTTGGGCGTATGGTCGATTTCATCCTCGCCGACAAACTGCAAACTCTCGTCGGCCGGGTCCACTTTGAAAACCCGCACCCTGCCCTTCGGCAAGGCGATACCTAATTTATTTTCCTTTTTGTTTTCAAACTCGATTTTGACATTTACCTTGCCTTTTTCGGGTTGTGCGCTTCTGCCCTGCTGCCACCGCCAGCCGGTGCGCTCATAAACAAAAATCTTTTTTGCCTGCACGTCCGTCGCCGGCTCGATGAATTCGATTTGCTTGACCTGGTTATTATTGATGGTGCTTTTTCTGCCCAGGGTGTACATATGATATTCCATAAACGCCTTTTCCTCGAACGCAGGCGCCGCTGCCATCGTCCGCATCATTGCTCCTTTACCCATCATCTCCATTTCCATTGGCGGCTGAAGCCGGCGAACGTCGCCGGCAATAAGTTTCAGCGTCGCGTCCTTGTAGCCGGCGCCGCTTCTATTATCAATCGTAACCCAGCCCGAAAAATCCAGTCCCGTATCGTCGGCATTCAAAACCGCGGAATAATCCGCACGCCAGCTTATCGCGCCGGTCGTGTATGTTACCTCGCAAAGCTGCTCGCCTGCTTTTTGCGCATCGGCAAGCCAGACGAGCGTCGGCTTTGTTACCAAATCCCCGGGCATCTCCTTAAGCGAAATCTCCTCAACCCCCGCCCTTGAAATCACCTCAAGCCCCTCAGTACCCTTGACAATCAAATCAGGCCCGACGGCCGCGAGAAGCGTCCCCCGAACAAATTTGCGTGCGTCCGAGCCGCTTCCTTTAATCGCAATGATTACCTCCTTGTCGATATATCGCTTGAGCAAACTCTCCGCGTTGACAAGGTCATATTCGTAATTCTGCTCCAAGACCGAAACCAAACCCGGCGCAGACAGACAGGCGAACTTGACGCTGGTCGGGTCTATGGCGGAGGCCACGTCCGTAAAGCGCACGGTATTTTGCCCTTCCTCAAATTTCATATTACGTGCCTCGCGCACGACGGCAAAATTGTCATTATAAATCGTCAGCCCCACGCCCGGCCCGCTTGCCCCGAAACATAAGCCGGTTACAGCCGACATTACAATGATTGAATACAGAATCAGGTGTCTCATTTTATTTCTCCTTAATTGTTCGTTTTTATTAATATATGCGCCCGCTTATAAAATTACTCAGTTCATCCGAACATAGTATTAATCTCGCCCATATTGTCTCCTCAGCCCGCCTTTCAGTAAAGCGAAACTTTGCTTAGTAAGGGCCGATAATGTTTTGGGGAGGGTATTTTTTGAATCCGGCATATCAGGGCATTTATATTGACGAAAAAGCAAGGAGCCGGTAATATCGATTATATATGCGGATGTGGCGGAATTGGCAGACGCGCAGGCCTCAGGAGCCTGTGGGGTAACACCCGTGGAGGTTCGACTCCTCTCATCCGCAGTGATTCAAAACCGGCCCCTAATCCAGCAGTTTATCCGACCCAAGGCGATTTAACGTCGGGGGTCTTCCAGGCCGATAAATAAATGTGCGTCCGGAATTTGACGGGGCGCTTTTTTTTAAACATATTTTAATTATAGCTGTGCATTATGATTAATATTTTAATGCAATTTGAGAAAGCCCTGACGAAGTTAGAGCCACAGGCACTGCTGATTTTAGCGGCGGTTACCCTGGCGGCGGGAGCTTTTATTTACCTCGGCGGATTCGGCTTCAGGAAATTGATGTTTGCCGTAATAGGAACGTGCTGCGGCATCGGCATAACGCTGCTGACCTTCGGACTCAACATTATGCTGATGCTGGCGTTTGTGGGCATATGCGTAATGCTTGCCCTCAAAATGCAGGATTCGTTCCTCGTGCTGGTTACGTCGATATTCGCGGCGATTTACGGTTTTTCAGTCCTCATACGGCCTTATTTCGGCTCAACAGACGACCTGATGGCAGTGATGCGGGAGCTTACCATAGGAGTACCGTATTACAACTGGCCAATGTTAATCGCTTTTATCGCCCTGCCCGTTGCGCTCAACTCGACCTTCTATCGCGCCGGCTCGGCCATTCTTTGCGCAATCGCGGGAACGGTAGTAGTCCTGGCGGGCGGCGTAATACTGGCGAAACATCTCGGATATAATCCCGCATCGCAGATTGCCGCCAGGTCGCAAATATATCTGGGAATTTTCGCCGCGGCGGCGTTTGCTGACGCCATTGTTCAGGGCCTGATTTTGCCGAAAATCAGCAGCCGGTTCGCCGCTGTAAAAGAATCCTCAAAGGCAAAAACCAGGAAGGCCCGGAAAAGAAAAACAGATGAAACGGCGGGATCGAAATCAACCGCCTGGCGGACAGCTTAAACCGCTTACAAGAAATTGAAATAAGGAGACAGTAAAATGGACTTTCTGCTCTTTCTCGCACAGACAAGCAAAACCCCCGGACATTTCGACGCTTCGCAGGTCGATTACGGCACAAAATACGTCCTGCAGGCCCTTGACCAGATTTGGCAGCAGGCGACCGCGTTAAGCTGGCTTCAGGCGGTCCTCGCGATATCTTTCGGCGTAATCCCGCTTATGTACGGCTGGAGAATCTACAAGGTCCTGACGGTCATCGGCTTTGCCCTGCTCGGCCTGCACATCGGCTTATGGGTAGGCGCTCGGGTCGAACATGCTTTAATCGGCAGCGTCATCGGCACCATACTTGCAATTGCCCTTGCGCTACCCCTTATGCGGTGGGCGGTCTGCATCCTCGGCGCGCTGTCGGGAGCTGTAATCGCGGCAGGCGTATGGTATGCCTGTATGCTTCCTCAAGAATTCGTCTGGGCCGGCGCCCTTGTCGGCCTTGTCGCAGGCGGCTTGCTCTCTTTTGCCATTTTTAAGTTCTCGGTTATGTTTTTTACAAGCTTCGGCGGGGCGTCGCTGATTATTGTAGGCGCGTTTGCCCTGATTTACAGGTTCGAGACATTCGTTCAGGACCCGCCCACTATGCAATTAAACACTTTGTATTATAATTATCACTGGTTTTTGCCGGCCGTGCTTGCCGTTGTTACGCTTTTCGGCATAATTCTGCAATACAGGTTCCTCAAGACCTCGAAGGACTGGAACATTTAATCGCTGCTTGCTTCAAAAGCGCTTGACGGGGAAATGGCAGTAGGGTTTGCCTCCTGTCTTCTCGTAGTAATCCTGGTGATAATCCTCTGCGGGCCAGAAGCCCCTGGCTTGCTCAACCGACGTTACAACATCTAATCCCTTTCTTCGCAACTGCTCAATCAGGCGTTGGGCGGTTTCCTTTTGCTTATCATCAGTATAGAAAATCGCCGAACGATACTGACTGCCGACGTCAGGGCCCTGGCGATTTTTCTGCGTTGGGTCGTGGATTTCGAAGAAATACTTTGCGAGGGTTTCGTAATCGGTCTTGTTGGGGTCAAAAATAATCTCGACGGTTTCCGCGTGGCCTGTTTTGCCCGTGCAGACCTGCTTATAGGTGGGATTTTTTGTCGTTCCGCCCATATAGCCCGATTTAACCGATATGACGCCGGGAAGCGTCTTGAACCAGTAATCGACTCCCCAGAAACAGCCGCCCGCGAAATATGCCTTTTGCGGAACATTTGTGGCACGGCCATCCTGGCCGTGCGTGTACGGGCTGGAAGCCCGTGCCACGTTTTTATTATTGGGGTCATTGGGGTCATTCTTGGCTTCGGGAATAAAAAGCATCGAAATCGAATTGACGCAGTGCCTTATATTTTTCTTGGTTAATCCCTCGCCGGTGAAGACGTGGCCGAGGTGTGCGCCGCAGTTGACGCAGGTAATCTCAGTTCGACTGCCGTCGGAGTCGGGGGTGCGTTTTACCGCGCCGGGAATTTCATCGTCGAAAGAAGGCCAGCCGCAATGACTGTCGAACTTGTCGCTGCTTCGATAAAGCGGCTCGCCGCAACGCTTGCAGACGTATGTGCCCGGTTCTTTATTATTCAGGTATTCGCCCGTAAACGGCCTTTCCGTGCCCTTGTCGATAATTACACGCTTTTCCTCAGGGGTCAGCTTCCTGTAGTTCATATTTTTACCCCTTTCCTGCACTGCTAAAGCAGCTATCGCTGATGCCAAACTAACAATTGCAATATATTTAAACTTCATCTTGCCTGCCTTTTTACTTGCTTATATATTTTACGTCCCCTGTTATAGTCCGTTCGTCTCGTTTTTCAGGCCAAAAAAGCTGAGGGCCAGGAGGTCATCATATTATGTTGACCCTCTGACCCCCTGTGGTTTTTACACGAAAAATAAGGACTTCACCGGCTGCCGGACAACCGACATGTCGTAATGAGAAATTAGACGCTGATTACGCAGATTTCGCTGATAAACGGTCTTTCTTTTCTGCGTAATCAGCGCAATCTGCGTCAAAAAATCTTAAGAGCTCTGCGTCTGAAAAAAAGGTGTCAGGAACCTTTTTTGCGTTCTTTAACGCCTTATGTCCCTTTTTTACCTAAAATTTCCTTGACATTTTCATTAAAAGGGAGTATTTTTGAAATATCCTTGCGAAGAAGGGGCAGGGATGATGGCCGTAGTAAATTATCGTTTATAAGGTGATTTTCTAACGTGCTTTAAATTTAAAAGAGAAGGAGGTTTTATGAGAGTTGGAACCATCTTTCTTTCAGGAGTGATACTGTTTTTTGTTCTGAATTATGCATTAGCCGGCTCTTATATCACTTTAGACAAGCCAGGGGCATCTCAAACATACGCGCATGGTATAAATGGTAATAATATTGTCGGATGGTATCAGGACGCGCCTGGTAACTATCACGGTTTTCTTTACGATGGGACAGATTGGACTACTCTCGATATGCCCGGAAGCACAAACACAAAACTTCTCGATTTAGATGGAAGTAACATTGTTGGGATATATGAAACCGCCTCCAGCAAAGGCATTTTCTATATAACGGTTCAAGCTGGACTTCCTTAAACTATCCAGGAGCAGAATCAACAGAGGCATCTGGTATTGACGGGAGCAATATTGTTGGCTACTACCTTAAAGACGATCGCATTAATGGATTTCGTTACAATGGTACTAACTGGACTTCCTTAAACTATCCAGTATCAGATAGAACAGGGGCATTTGGTATTGACGGGAGTAATATTGTTGGCGCCTACCAAACGCGTTGGTATACGCATGGTTTTCTCTATAATGGGACGACCTGGACCACTCTTGATATGCCTGGGGCAAGTATCACATATCTATATGACATAGACGGCAGCAATATTGTGGGAATTTACGTGGATAGCATCGTTACACACGGCCTGCTCTATGACGGAACAACGTGGACAGCTCTCGATATTCTTGCGAGTTCTTCAGTAGCATACGGAATTGACGGAGATAAAATTGTTGGCACTTATAAGGACGCACAAGGTATTTCCCACGGTTTTATTTACTCAATTCCTGAGCCGGCGACAGTTTTGCTTTTCGGCTTCGGCGTTCCGATTCTATCGAGATTGCGAAAACGCAGGAAGGCGTTGAACGTTCTGCGTTCTGCGTTCTGCGTTCTGCGTACTGAGTACTGCGTTGTTCTTTACGCAGAACGCGGCACGCACGACGCAGTACGTGTCGAGTCGCGTAACCGTTCGACTCAACCGGCCGACAATAACACCAATAAACTCAATTCTCGCGTGTGCGTATATAAGAATTGCTAATTGTAAACACCTGTAATTTTAATTTTCGCAAGGGCCGCGGAACGAGTATAATCCGTTGTTTTACAGCAGGTTAAAATCGCGGGTATATACACGGCGGAAGAAAATGTTTGAAATTGTAAATAAAGAGACAATCGGGCCGGATGTTACGCGGTATGAAATAAGGGCGCCGCGAATCGCCAAGGCGAGGAAGTGCGGGCAATTTGTCATTGTGCGCGCCTTTGGGCATTCGGAGCGAGTGCCTCTAACGATAGCCGACGTTAATACCGAAACGGGGACCATAAGCATCATCGTCCAGACGGTCGGCAAAAGCACTTCCGAAATGGCGACGCTCAAAAAAGGCGACTCATTTGCCGACGTAGCAGGCCCGCTGGGACAGCCCAGCCATATTCAAAAATACGGGACGGTGGCGGTAATCGGGGGCGGCCTCGGAACGGCTGTGGTTTATCCGCAGGCGGTCGCGCTGAAAGAGGCGGGAAATAAAATTATAGGCATTATCGGGGCGCGAACAAAAGAGCTTGTTATTCTCGAAGAACTTCTCGGCTCGGTAAGCGATAAATTGATTGTCATAACAGACGACGGCTCATCAGGCAAAAAGGGGCTTGTTACGGATGCGTTACGCGAATTGACCCAGCAGCCGAATAGTAAAATCGACGCTGTTTATTGCGCAGGCCCTGTGATAATGATGAAAGTGGTGTCGGAAATGACCCGGCCGATGAATATCCCGACGGTGGTCAGCTTGAATCCGGTTATGGTTGACGGCACGGGGATGTGCGGCGGGTGTAGGGTAACAATCGAGGGCAAACGCAAGTTCGCCTGTGTTGACGGGCCGGAATTCGACGGGCACAAGGTCGATTTCGACGAGCTTATGGACCGGCTTAAAACCTACAAACCACACGAAAGCAGGAAATACGAAGAGCATAAATGTAAACTTCAGTCAGTCACAGAGATTTTTAGCCACAGAGAACACAAAGGGCACAGAGAAAATAAGTGAATAAAGAGATAAAAAAATTAACGCCGAAAGAGCGGATGGCGATACCGCGGCAGGTGATGCCTCAGCGGCCGGGGGACGTGCGGAATAAGGATTTCAAGGAGGTCAACCTCGGGCTTGCCGAGGAGGTCGCCATACGCGAGGCGCAGCGCTGCCTGCAATGTAAAAATCCCAAATGCGTTCCGGGCTGTCCTGTCGGTATCGATATACCCGGTTTTATCGGAAAAATCGCGGAAGGTGATTTTTTAGGCGCGGCGGAGCTGATTCGCAAAGATAACGACCTGCCGGCTGTAACAGGCCGCGTATGTCCGCAGGAAATCCAGTGCGAGGCGACCTGTATCCGCTGTAAAAGCGATACGCCCGTCGCTGTCGGCTGGCTTGAGCGGTTCGTCGCCGATTACCAGATGCAGCATCAGAGGACGGGGGACAAAGGACGCAAGACGGAAGACGGAGGACTGAGGACAGAAGTAAGAAATAAGAAAGTTGCGTGTATCGGGTCGGGGCCGGCGGGGATTACCTGCGCGGGACAACTGGCGAAAATGGGCTATGACGTAACGATTTTCGAGGCATTTCACAAGCCGGGCGGCGTCCTCGTTTACGGTATTCCTGAATTTCGTATGCCGAAAAAAATCGTCGATGCCGAGATACGAAACCTCAAAAACCTCGGCGTAAAAATCGAAACCAACGTCATTGTGGGCAGGACCGTCACGATACCGCAGCTTATGAACGAGGAGCATTTCGAGGCGGTATTTATAGCCGTCGGCGCGGGATTGCCTGAGTTTATGGATATTCCCGGCGAAAACCTCAAGGGCGTTTATTCAGCAAATGAATACCTGACGCGGGCAAATCTTATGGAGGCATACAGCCCCGACGCAGAGACGCCGATTGTCCGCGGCAGACGCGTCTGCGTAATCGGGGGGGGCAATACGGCTATGGACGCGGTGCGGACGAGCAAGCGACTTGGCGCGGAGGAAAGCATAATCGTATATCGCCGCAGCCAGGCCGAGATGCCCGCTCGAATCGAGGAGGTCCACCACGCCGAAGAGGAAGCAATCAGGTTCGAGATGCTGACCGCTCCGGTCGAGGTCCTGGGCGACAAGGACGGCTGGGTGAAAGGCCTCAAATGTATCAGGATGCGGTTAGGCGAACCCGACGCCTCGGGCAGGCGCAGGCCCGTCCCGATAATCGGCTCGGAATTTACCATCGACTGCGACCTCGTTATCGTCGCCATCGGCACGGGGGCGAATCCCTTATTGACCAAAACAACACCAGGCCTGAAGCTCAATAAGTGGGATTATATCGAAACCGATGAAAACCTTATGACAAGCATCACCGGCGTGTTTGCCGGCGGCGATATTGTTCGGGGTTCGGCTACCGTCATTTTGGCTATGGGCGACGGCAAAAAGGCCGCAACAGCCATTCATAATTATCTCAATAACAGCTCTCACTCTTGACTTTAGTAGTCATTCTGTTAATTCTTATCTTATGCCGACTCAATTCAGCCAGATACCGGAAGTTTTGGACGACCTTCGCGCGGGCAAAATGATTGTCTTAGTCGATGACGAGGACCGCGAAAACGAGGGCGACCTCGTTTGCGCCGCTGAAAAGGCGACGGCTCAGACCATCAATTTTATGGCCAAATTCGGGCGGGGGCTGATTTGCCTGCCGCTTACAGGCGAGAAATGCGATGCACTGGCCCTTCACCCGCAGGTTGTCGATAACACGGCGAGATTCAACACCGCATTTACGGTTTCAATTGACGCGATAAAAGGCGTTACGACGGGTATCAGTGCCGCCGACCGGGCCTGCACGATTCAGGCAGCCGTCGCCGACAACGCCAAACCGTCCGATTTTGCCCGTCCGGGCCACGTTTTCCCGCTGCGTGCACGCGACGGCGGCGTGCTCGTTCGCGCAGGGCAGACCGAGGGGGCAATCGACCTGATGCGTCTGGCTGGTCTTAAGCCGGCGGCCGTAATCTGCGAGATTATGAATGACGACGGCTCAATGGCTCGCGTGCCGCAGCTGCTGGACTTCTGCAAGAAGCACAATCTTAAAATCACATCCATAGCTCGTCTAATCGAGTACCGGCTTCAGCGTGAAACACAGGTTAAACGCGTCGAGGCCGTGCACCTCCCTACCGACTACGGCGACTTCAAACTTATCGGCTACGAATCAATATCCTCGGCAGAGCCGCACCTGGCCCTGTGCAAGGGCGGAGTCGGCGACCTCGATGAAAACGGCAAGCCAATCGAGCATCCTGAACCGGTCCTCGTCCGTGTTCATTCCGAATGTATGACTGGCGATTTGTTTCACTCCCAAAGGTGCGAATGCGGCTACCAGCTTATTACCGCTATGAAAATGATTGAAAAGGCAGGTATCGGGGCGCTTGTGTACCTGCGGCAGGAAGGCAGGGGCATAGGCCTGAAAAACAAATTACGCGCTTACAAACTTCAGGAACAGGGCCTCGATACTGTTGACGCCAATATCAAGCTGGGCCTGCTTCCCGACAGGCGCGACTACGGAATCGGCGCCCAAATCCTGCGGGATTTAGGCCTTAAGCAAATTAAAATTCTCACCAATAATCCCAAGAAAATCAGCCGGCTTGAGGTTTACGGCATTAAAATAGTTGAGCAGATACCTATTCTGGCAGAACCCGGCCCGCACAATATCGACTATCTTCGCACAAAAAAGTACCGCCTCGGCCACATCCTCGATGACGATTTATGACAATATTTTGCGGCGAAAAAGGGGCAGCAGAATGCTTTTTCATTTAATTTAACCTTAAATCAACGCCGAAATACTCAATATGAGAGCGTTAACCTTTGTATTAATATTGCATTTTATTTTTGCGTTGGCGTTTTTTGCCGGCTGCGAGGAAACACCCTCAGATCCGGGCTTGCATCTCGATTTTTCGCGAAACGTCTCATCTAAATATGAAAGTTTCGGCCCTGCCCGCATTGACATTCTGCCCCTGACAAACATTACACAGGCGGCTGACTCGCGATACGACTCCATTATTAACGTCTATGCCTGTCTGCTGGACACTTTCGACAGCCAGATAAAGGCGCCCGCTGTCTTCCGTTTCGAACTGTTCGAGCACGTTCAGCGCTCAACGGACCCCAAAGGCAGGCGTATTACCCTCTGGCCTGATATCGCGCTGACAGACCCCGCTCTCAACAACAACCACTGGCAGGATTTTCTGCGGGCATATCTGTTTGCGTTACCGGTGCAGAAACTTTCCTCCGGCGAATACATCCTCCACGCGACCTGCATAACCCCCTCCGAAAAGCGGTTTAGCACTGACTTTTTAATCCGCGCAGGACGCTGAACAGCGGCAGCGAGATTAAACGAGCAATTGGCTTGAATTTCAAAGCGACGGCCGCCTGCAGCAATTATGTAAACCTGCCACAGGCGGCCGTTGAGTGTAGTCTTTCTTCTTTCACCTAACTGATTGTCGTCTTTCACTCAGCAACGATTTGCCTTATACAACAAGACAAAACATACCCTAAGGAATCAAATAACCGACATACCTCTCTTCTTGTATGTCTAAGTTTCTTTCTCCCTTATTTTCTTCGCCGCAGAGCAAAAGCTCCTAATCCGAGCAGCATAATCGTTACCGGCTCAGGCACCTGTGATACATCAACGTGGAAAACATCCCCATTGGAAGGATTCATCGGGTTCCAGAATGGGTATTCCTCCATATCAGCGCCGATTTGGAAACCAAAGTTTGTAACATGGTGCTCGTTTATAACTCCCTCCAAACCAAAATCCAGCGTTACTACGGTTGTCTGGCCCGGCAGTAATGGAATCCAGCCGTCCTGATAGAAGTTGTCCGGCTCACTCCAGGGCGAATCTGTCCATCCCGTGTTCATATACAGGTTAACGTACCATAAGCTGTTATTGGTATTCAGAAACGCGAGTTGGACTCCGTCGTAGCCGCTAAGGTCGGCTATTTCAGAAGGGATTGTCCCCCACGGGTAACCAATACCCGTTGCAGCCCAACCGTCATTAAGACCGTTTCCGTATTGCAGCGAAGCTGAGAACCGAACTGCCGAACCCATGTTCGTGACAGTTAGCGGCCCTGAGGTAGAATTAGCCGCGTCCCAGGCATGCTGCATGCTCTGAATCGTAGGCACGCTCGGATAATAGTATCCTGCCCTTACAGGTAACGATAAAAAAAACAGTAAGCTTGCTGAGAAAAGGATTGTTAAAACTTTCCTCATACTCCTCCATTTCCGTCCCGTTTCAAGTGTGTTAATATGTTTTAAAGCAGCTCAGACAAGAAAAACAGGGAGTATTTAGGTGTGCCACGGGACTATTAGTGTGTGTTTCGGCCTTCCACCAGAACCTTCTCTTCTCACCTTCGCCACTCATCACTCTTCTGCCTTCTTTCCAACAATACTTGCGCCTCTTGCTGAATGCAAGAGCCGAAAGACCACTCGAATATGGTTGAGTTTCTTATACTACTTATGCCGAATCGTTCCTACTGTGGAAATCCTCAGGTTTTATAGGATTTATCCTGAGAGGCAATAAGGTAATTCCTTATCATCCTCAAAATGCCCCGGAAACGCCAAAATTAACGCAAAAACGCCCATTACAGAGAAAATGACCGCTTTTAAGCCAGATTTTTGTCTGAAGAACTAAAAACAGCGTTTTTACTCAAATTTTCAGCTTTTAGCTGTTATTGGAAGGAAACATCGCCATTGCCTTTTCGGTCAGTTGAACCACGTTATCAACCCCGAACTTGTGGTAGAGATTGCTGCGGTGAAACTCGACCGTTCGCACGGCACAACACATCTTGAGGGCGATTTCCTTGTTGCTGCAGCCATCGAGGATAAGTTTTAAAACCTTTTTTTCGGTTTTAGTCAGCTTTAACGACGCGTTGGAGAAAGCAAATTCGTTTTGTGATAAAATCTCTCTTACTTTACTTATAAAAACCGTTTTGTTAATCGGCTTTTCAATAAAATCCTCGGCGCCGAGTTTCATTGCCTGAACGGCCGTAGGTATGTCTCTTGAATCGCTTATTATTAATACCGGCGTCCAGGGCGCTACGTGTTTCGCTTTATTCAAAAGCATAGCACCATCCATATCGCAAATCTTAATATCCGTTATCAGGAGATGACAGCCGTTTCGCTCAAGCTCGGCCAGGCAGGAGGAGGCATTCGCAAAACATGTTACCTCGTATCCGACACCGTTCAAGATATCGAATGCATAATCCCTTGTTTCTGTCCCGTCATCTACAAAGAATATCTTTTGCGACGGCGGTCTCATAGCATGCCTCCCTTCCGAGCATCGCAAAGACCGGAATTCGACAAAAAAGATAAAACGTTATAGGCAGGAAGATACTTACGGTAATTCTGGAAGACAAATATTATTGCGGTTTTCGTGTCCCGGCTGATTCGGCGCAACAAAGCTATATCTTCTAATTCCCCCCATGATGCGACGAATAAAATTTGGTGTGTGTGTAACATTTATATCCCGCATCAACAATTGATACATCTTAATAAATAGTATTTTATTGTCTTATGCCATCTCCGTCAAGCATAAATTCGGAACAAAACAGCTTTTTTTGAGAACCAGCGTATTATGACCAAAAGCAACCCAAGCGAGCGGATTATTTGATAAAGCGAATCGTCAGGGGATACCGGTACGCCTGGCCGTTGCTGGCCTTTATGGCGGCTATTATCAGCAGGATAATGTCAACTATCCCTACCGCCATCAGCAGGGCTGTGCCTACACAGGCCAAAATCACAATAAGAACCATCAGGAAAGCCACCGCACCGTAAATCAGCATCGAAATCTGGAAGTTCATCGCCTCCTTGCCGTTCTGGTCAACAAACGGGTGGAGGTCTTTTTTCAACTGCCAGACAATCAGCGGCCCGATTACGCTGCCTATGCCCGGTATGACAATGCCCCCAAGACCAGCCAAGTGACAAAACATCGCCCATGTGCAGGCATCCTTATTAGGCGGCTGGCCGCCCTCCGGGCCTGTTTGTGATACTGCTGTTTGCTCGACCATATTTGTTCTCCTTTCCAGTGACACATTCTACAGGGACGTCGTGTCCGCGTCAACCCAATGCCACGTCTAAAATCATCATAATCGTAAATCCGATAAGGACTCCTATCGTCGCGAGGTCCGCTCCATAACGCTGCGATTCCGGTATGACTTCCTCCGCAACGACAAATATCATAGCCCCCGCCGCAAAGGCAAGTGCGTAAGGCAAAATCGGCTGCATCATTATCACAGCTACGGCGCCGATGACGCCCGCTATCGGCTCGACTATTCCCGACAATTGGCCATACCAGAAACTTTTTAATCGGCCGATACCTTCGCCGCGCAAAGGCACCGAC
>CAYLXJ010000008.1:0-18763 GCA_964387385.1 uncultured Pirellulales bacterium | reverse complement strand
AGGCCCCGCCAATGCCTCCGGGCGTCGGAATGTATTAAAAAAATCGTTGAACGGTGACGGTTGCGCGGCTCGTTACGGTTACGTAAAACGTATGACGATTGACGAAAAGAGCAGCGCAACCGTTTAACGTTATACTCAACCTGCTGTCTCTTCGATGAGACCTGAAAGGCGGTTTATATGCCGTTTCAATTTTACGGCAATTTAATTTCACAGGCGTCTCGTCGAGTCGCGGGCGGGATATTGACCACGGGGCTTGGCCTCATCGGGTTCGGACTTTTGATTCTTCTGCTTCCCGCTTTGTTCGCTATGCTGGCGGCGCTGTTTTTCTTCGTTACGGGCGCCGGCGCGTGTATTACCGCCTTCAAAGTTTTCACCGCCCAGCGCCGGATTGATAAAGAATTCCGCAGTGAGTCAGACGAGCAGCGCCAGAACGTGCGAATCCGCTTTGAGCAGCACTACGATTAAAGCCACAGAGATTTTAGCCATAGAGAAAATTAGTTTTTATAGCCACAGAAGTCACAGAGGACACAGAGAAAAGTGAAACTCGAACCGAGGATTAAATAAAATGAAACGGATTCTTGTTACTCAAAAATTAGCTGATCATGGGACGAGTAATCCCATTGTGGCTCGGTTGGGGCCACAAGTTACTGAACTGTGTGATTTCTTCAGACTAACAAAAGAACAGAAGGAAGAAATCTTTGAGATTTTGGCCGTTAATGTCACAAAAAGGTGCTTGGAATGTTTCGATATTCACCGAGATTTCGAGGAAAGCATATTGGGCATAAGAAAAGAGATTAGCGAAAAAGGTTTACAATACCAATCTAACGGTAAGGTGCTATCTTTGCCGTCCGTGCCCCGCGTTCAGGAAAAAGCAGAGAGGTTTTTATATGTAACTAAATCGTCTTTACGAGATTTGCAGAGAATTTTTAAAGTTTTCTTTGGTAAGGATTTCGGCGATGGCGCCAATTACAAAGCAGTAATAAAGTGGTCGGAAAAGACGTTTGGCAAAGACGACCCGTTAACAAAACAATTAACTAAAGATTATGAGTTATGGATAAAAGAATTGATCGCAAAAAGAAATGCCGTCGAACACCCAGGAGGTTATTCTGGCCATCTAATTATTAAGGATTACACAACAGTAAATCACGAAGGTTCCATTAAAATATGCGAACCTATCTGGTATCGCAATTCAGACAGGCCTACTCATATATTAAATGATATGGAAGTACATGTTCACAACTGCTTTACGTTTGCGGAGGAAATATTTATTTTATCTTTACAGAAACTCAAATCTTTGGTTAATCTCCCTATACGAATAGTAGAAATACCCGAAACCCAGCGACCAAAAGAAATGCCGATCAGATTTAGAATGGCAATGGCATAATTTGAACTTTCTTCGCTCAAAGAAAAAACAATAAAAAATAAATATGGAGGCATTTGCATACTAAGCGTTATAAAACTGGATTCCCGCTTTCGCAGGAATGACATGAATATTTTATGCCCTGTTGTGGCAAAAAAATAAAAATTCTGTGTCCTATGTGACCTCTGTGGCTTAATCAGCCGGTGAACGTTTTCAACTTATCAATCGTTGCTTTTATGTCGCCGAGGCGATTATCTCCCATTTCTCGTTCAACTGCCAATGAGCCGGCATAGCCCGCCTGTTTCAGCGAGCTTAAAAACTTCTCCGCGTTGACCTGGCCTGTTCCCCAGACAACTTCTGTCCCCCATTGGCCCGGCTTTTTTGTCCTTATGGCGTCTTTTATATGAACGTGCTTAATCCAGGGGGCCAGCACGCTTAATGCCTCGACGGGATTTCCCTTGTCATACAGAATCATATTGGCAGGGTCAAAATTCACGCCTAAAGCGGGATGGTTTACACTTTCAAGAAACTTCCGCAGCTCTTCAGCGTTTTCCTGTCCTGTTTCCATTAAAAGCGTTACATTAAACTCGCCTGCCTTGTCAGCGAGCATCGTCGTCCTGTCTAATAATTTTTTCGACTTAATGTCGAGGAAGCCGAAATGCAGAGTAAGATACGGCACTTTCAGCTCGGCTGTCTTTTTAATTGCCTTGAAAGCCGTATCGTAATTGGCCTGCCAGCACTCATCGGGCACGATTCCGCCCGTTGTTTTTATTGATTCGAGCGTAGAGTAATCCTCCTGCGGGAAGTTAATCATTGTCGCTGAAATTGTCAGGTTGTTCTTTTCAACTTTCGCAAGGTAACTGTCGCCTTTGGTAGCAATCGCCGGTGCAATCGCAAGATGAACACGGTTGAGACCTGTCTGCTCGCTGAGTTGGGCAATTTTATCGAAATCATTATTCAGCGACCAGGAGCAAACGCCAATCGGCCAATCAAGGCATTTAATCATTTAATTTCAACCTCCTTATTTGTCCGGGCTGAACGTTTTTCAGCCAAGACAATCTTAACTGCGTTAAGCGGGTCGAGCGGGCCTATAATCGGCGGGACTTTTACGCCGGTTATTCTTTTCACAAAATGCTCGATCTCCCGCGACCAGCCGTTGCCTGATTCAATTTCAGGCGTGATGCTTTTGCCTTTTGCCGGGTATAGCAGCAGCGATGGGTTACTTCTGCAATCATAAACAAGCGTGCCTTTTTCGAGCGAAATCACGAAACTCATCTCGAATTTGAAACCGGGCGATTTGACGAAGCCGCCTTCTGCGACCACGACCTTGTTGTCTTTATAAACGTATTGCGTAGCGACATAATCGAATCCTCCGCTGGGACCGACTGCTCCCTGCGACCTTACCGCCAGAGGCAATCCGAACAAATGCTGTATATAGTCAGTGTCGTGTATGTGCATATCCATAATCGCGCCGCCGCTTTTGTCGGCGTGGATTAGCCAGTTTTTCCAGCTCCAGCCCGGCACGGGGCTGATGCGCCGAAAAGTAGCCAGCAGCACTTTGCCGTATTTGCCCGATTTGACAATTTTTCGTGCCTCGGCGTATTCGGGCCAGAAACGGATGCAATGCCCGATTTGCAAAATCTTCCGATTCGCCCTGGCCGCGGCAATCATTTCAACGCAATCGCTTATGCTCATCGCCATCGGCTTTTCGCAAAAGACGTGCAGGCCCGCATCCAGCGCTCTGATTGTGAAATCCCTGTGCATATAAGTCGGCAGGGCAATTGCAACAGCGTCAAGCTTTTGCTCGACCAGCATTTTCTCGAAATCCGTATAGAGCGCAAAATCACTCAAGTCCAGGGCAGATTTATCCCCCGCTATATTGCCCCTGATTTTCTCACTGGCTTTAAGGCGTGCCTTGTCTCTGTCGCAAATCGAAACTACACGGACGCCTCGCAAGGCGCGGAAGCAGCCCAGAAGCTGACTGCCCATAAAGCCGAAACCAACGATACCGACTCGCACCATATCAATTAACCCTTGAACAAAGCTATCATTACGACGATTGATATAAGCAAAATAGCCGCAGGAACCGAAAAGATTGCCCGCCAGTTAAACTTGTCCTGTTTTTTGAAAGCGTCCATTATGATGCCCGCGAACTGTGTCCCGGCAAAAAGTCCCAGTCCCGTAGTCGCGGCAAAGACAAGCGCCTGCATTGACTTGAGGATTTCCGCCGACGCAACACTGGAGGCGTAAATCTGGCCTGCGATTATGAACAGCACGTATGCGAAACCGTGAAGCGATTGACCAATTGCCACAAGCAGGCGAGATTTCGAAAGCATATAGACGATATATAATAACAGCCAGCAGCTTGCCCCGATAATGAGCGTCCATTTGTAACCTAACGACTCGATAAACCGATTAAGCAGGTAGAACGTCGCTATCGCCTGAACCGCCTGGGCGATTGCCATTGCCGCCGGCACGTTTTTCGCTGGGATACCAATATCATTCATAAAGCGGGCGCTTGACAGGAAGTAAAACTGCATAAGGCCCGTTACTGCCACTGAAACGACTATAAAAACCAGAAAATCTGTCTGCTGCAGCATAGCTAATGCCTTGAAAATCGGCGCTTCAGCCGCACCTGCCGGCGGAGTCGCGGGCAGCGCAAGACATACAGCCGCCATAACCACTGAAAGAGCCGCCGCCAGAAACAGGCAATCCCGCCCCTTTTCAGCGGTCCTGAAGACCCATCGCCAGCTGGTCAGAAAATATCCCGCCAGAGCCCAGGCAATCGGTGCCCACATAAAGACCCTGCCGGTTGAGCCGATTTCGGCCGCGTTGGCAAAAAGCACGGCGTTGACCAGAGGAAGCGTCGCAGCATAAAACAGCGAATATAAAAACATAACTGCGAATATCAGCGTAAAACTCGTTTGGACAGCCGCGATTAACAGCAATACCGCTCCAATCAAATGCGCTCCCGCAAGAATCCATTCGGCGTTGAGCCATTTGTCCGCAATCTGGCCCGAAATCAAAGGCGAGATAATGCACGCAAGCGGCAAAGTCGCGTAAATCCAGCCCGTCTGCTTGCCGCTGAATTTCAACGGCCCTAACAGCCGTGCCGCAAGCACCGGCATCCACGCCCCCCACACCGCGTATTCCAAACCCATCACCGCACTTAATTTGATGTAAAGCGATACGTTCATTTTTTGTCTCCAAAGCCCTAAGCGTTTAGTGGACTTGTCCGCCGAAGCTTCAGCGAAGGCGGATGACATATAGCGTTTAGCTTATCCGCAACACATCGACCGGCGATACGCTATTTTACAAGTTTTGCGATTTGTTTGAAACGGGGATGTTCTGAGGACTTGAGAATTTCGAATAAGGCCATTTCTGTAGAACTTATGAGGACGCCTCCGCATGCCATTCGGTTAAGGCCGATTTGCTTGTTATCAGGCGTGCGTGATGAGACGGCGTCGGCAATCACACTTACAGAGTAACCTTTTGAAAGTAAATCCATCGCGCTTTGATAAACGCAGACGTGCGCCTCTATGCCGCAAAGCAGGACTTGTTTTCGGCCAAGCTGCTCAATCTTTTTATTAAACTCCTCGTTAGCAGCGCAACTGAAACAGGATTTGTTTATCGGCTCATTGCCCGTCAGTAATTCGGCGATTTCAGATACCGTCGGGCCAAGCGCTGTAGGGACCTGCTGGCACCATAAAAAAGGGATATTGAGGATTTTGGCGGATTGAATCAGAATACGGATATTTTTGAAAAGCGTATCTTTGTCGTGCATCAGGCCGGCAAGTTTGCCCTGAACGTCAACAACGACAAGACAACAATCCTTTTCGTCAAGCATTGCATTCAATCGATGATTATTTATGGCTTGTAACAATGATGGTCAAATCCACGCGCACGCGGTCTGCGGCGTCTTTGGAAGTATCGACGACCCGTTTTTCAGCGCTGGTCAGCGCAGGCCGCGGAATAGTCGTCAGATGAGAATAATCAGGCCCTTCCAGTGCAAGCACTCTTTCCGGCGAGAAAATCTGCTTGAAGCTGTTTAGCACTGCAAAATCCTTCGCCGTCCTGATTCGCCGGCCGGGATTTTCTGCATTTGCGATTTTTGTAATCTGTTCCGGCTCGACGGATTCTACCGTAACGGCCTGACCGATATCGGTATGTACAACGAGCGTGGCCGAATCGAATTTTGTCCAGGCAGGCGCCAAATCGTTAACAAGTGTCTCAAGCCCGCCTCTGCTGCATTCGACTCTGTAAACGCTTCGGACGGTGTTTTCTTTTGCGGCGTCAAATTTAAGCCACGGGCTTTCCTTAAGCAGCTTATTGACAAAAGCGTCAACGGCGACAAAATCGTCAGTTCGTAATTGCAGCGAGTAAAATCCTATACTTGTTTCCTGTATGGCCTCGGCGGCCGGTTTTTCGTCCTTTGTCGCTAAAACCGTTACCGTTGTTTTTCGAGGAACGCTCTGCGGGCCGATTATCTGGAAAATTACCACACTTAAAAGCCCGGCAAGACCGATTATCACCGACGCCGCCAATACCTGGCGCATAAACAAATGACGCAATCCGCGGCGCTGCTGAATAACGTCGGGAACCTCTGCGAAGCGGGCCATTTTGCTGTGCAAAACTTTCTTTATACCGCTGACGACCTCCGCCGGCGGCTCGGCAGGCGGCAGCGACGACACCAAAAGCCGGCACCGCTCCAGAGCCCGCAGCCGGCCCGCGACCGCTTTGTCGCTGTCGATAAGCCGCTGCACCTCCGCCTGCTCGCGCTGCGACAGCTCGCCGTCTAAGTAGCTGTTCAGTAATTCTTCAATTTTTTTTTCTTTCTCGAAGCTCATTTTAAAAAGGCCTCCAAAATCTGCCTCAAAGCCGACCTGGCCCTTGCCAGCCGGCTTTTTACCGTTCCCAGCTCTATTGCCAGAACGTCCGCAATCTGTGCGTAATCCATTCCTTCGATATCCCGAAGGACCACGATTGCCCGCTGGTCATCGTCGAGTTTTCCAATCGCCTGCTGGACAAGCTCGCACAATTCCCTGTTTTCCGCAACGTCGGCAGGCGTCGGCGTCTTGTCATCTAAAAGCACAGCCGACAACGCGCCTTTGGCCTGTTCATCAAAAGCCGCTGCCGGCGCATCCATCGAAGTAAAACCGACTGTTGCCTTTCTCTTGCGGTAATTCAGTGTCAGGTTTACCGCAATACGGAACGCCCAGGTGTAAAACGAGCTGCGGCTCTCGAAATCTTCGATGTTTTCTATTATTTTGACAAACGTGTCCTGCGTTAGTTCCGCCGCCGTATCGGGATTTGAGCACATTTTCAGGATGAGGTTGTAGATTCGGCCCTCGTATTTGCCGACGAGCCGATCAAACGCACCGGTATCGCCTAACCGCCATCTTTGAATCAAAACCTCGTCTTCGACGTTTATATGCCGCTGCTGCGCCACTTATAGGTCCTTAGTAGGGTTATAACATGCGAGCACATCAATTGATTATTATACTACGTGTAGTATAGCACGGTTTAGCTTATTTCGGCCAATATCAAGGCCGGCTAAACTGCGATTCAAGCTCCGAAAGCGAAATGACGCTGATACCCTTTGCCTCGAACTCTTTTAAGACCTCTGCGTCGCTTGTTAGCCCCAGCGATTTGACGGCATCCCGCAGCAGATACAATTTCATACCGCCCATTTTCAGCAGTCTCTCCACTGCCTGTCTGACGCAAAAATCAAGCGCAACGCCAAATACCACAATTGTCTTCGGCTTCAAAATATCCAATAACTTCCTTGTGTTTGGGTTCGAGAAGGGGTCAAGCTCCTCTTTTCTTATCACGACGTGAAACTGCTTTCTTTCCACGAGCTTTTTCAAATCTTCGTCTTTCAACGGCTCGTCTGGAATAACGCCTATCGGCAAATCGCCCAGGTAGCCGACGCGCTCGCTGCCGGGTTTTCCTGCCATACAGTGAGCAGGAAACGTCTTCTCGAAATCGGGCTTTTTTGAAATCTCCTTATTGCCTTCCTTATGCCAGTCGGCTAAGGCGATTATCGAGTAGCCGTGCGAAAGCGCAAAACGCCTGGCCTGGCTGACATTGTCGATTATTCCCTCAGCGCCCGGCACGTAAAGTCGGCCCTCCGGCCGCATAAAATCATACTGCGTATCTTCGTCCCAGAAAAGCGTGTCTTTCTTCATATACGTATCCCCTTTCCAAAACGAAATAAAATAATTTGCCGTCACCCGTTTTGCAAGATATTATTTTCCTATTATATGAAAACTTATCGCAAAGAAATTTGGTTTAATGCCCCGCATCGCAGGGACTTTATAAATATCACCGGCGATGTCGAAAACGCTCTTGCCGAATCGGGCATCAGGGAGGGGCTCTGTCTTGTTAACGCGATGCATATTACGGCAAGTGTCTTTATAAATGACGCTGAATCAGGCCTGCTTGCGGATTTCGAGACCTGGCTGGAAAAACTTGCCCCCGAAAAGCCCTATTCGCAATACCGCCACAATAACGGCGAGAACAACGCCGATGCTCACCTCAAGCGAACGGTAATGGGCCGGGAAGTCGTCGTGGCCGTAACGGGAGGCCGGCTCGATTTCGGCCCCTGGGAGCAAATCTTTTACGGCGAATTCGACGGCAAGCGAAAAAAACGCGTCTTAGTCAAAATCATCGGGGAGTAAAGGACTGCTTAATGGCATTGGCCTTGTTTCTCATTCAGGTTTTCATTATTTCGTTTTCGGGGGCGCTCCAGCCGGGGCCTGTCACGGCAAGCGCGATAACGATGGGGGCGCGCAATCGCTGGGCTGGGGTTCTTCTGGCAATCGGTCACGGCATAGTCGAGTTTCCTTTAATGATTTTTATTATTCTGGGTTTGGGCGCAATTTTTCAAAAGGCCGCGACACAAATCACAATCGGTTTCGCGGGCGGCATTGTCCTGCTCTATATGGCATACGGTATGTTCAGGACGGCAGGGCAATTCTCGAACACGCAACAGGGCGCAAGAAAAGACAAGCCGGTTTTAGCAGGGATAATCCTGACCGTTTCGAACCCGTATTTTCTTATATGGTGGGCGACGGTGGTGCTGGCGCTGGCGACTAAAGCAAATGAATTCGGCGTGTATGCCTTCGCACTTTTTGCGGTTGTTCACTGGTTTGTGGACTTGATTTGGGTTACGGCGTTATCACTGGCCAGTTTTCGCGGAACGACATTGTTAGGACCTAAAATTCAGGTGATAATTGTAAGAATCTGTGCGCTGGCGATGCTGTTTTTCGGCCTGTTTTTTATATACAACGCCATTGGCTTGACAGCCCAAACAGACAAAGCGGTCTAATCTTTCTGTTCCGGCGGGCTTTCAATAATCTGCTTAACGGTATATTGAGACAGGGCGTCTCTTTGCGCCTGCAAGGCCTTCTGCAGGCCGGCGGGCTGCTCGTCGGGTGAACGTTTGAAACCTGCCTGCTCAATCGCATCGGAAATTTCAGATAATTTCAGTGTCGCGGGGTCTTTTGCCAGCAGGTAACCCTCTTTCGGTTCGGTAGCTCTGGCAGCTATGCCGGCGGCCACAAGATAGCCCAATATTTTCTCCGCAAGCTCTTCTGGTATATCGAGTTTAGCCGATACAGTAGCTGCCTCGACGGCCCCGTCGCCTTTCTCGAAGACCGACGCCAGCACCCTTACGATATTCAAAACCGTCAGCTCACCCGCGATACCGATAAACCGTGCCTCATCGGTCTTCTTCGCCGCCGCCTCAATTTCCGCGGCATCGAGCGTGTGCAAATGCTGCGTCGTAAAGGTCAACTGCAGGCCGAACAGCACGATAAGCCAGCTTACGTAAATCCAGAAAACGCCAAGCGGTATCAGTCCCAGCACTCCATAAATCTGGTTATACGGAATGAATTTTGTGACATACAGGCCGAATGCCCATTTTGCCGCCGTCCAGACAAGAGCAGCTGCTATTGCTCCCCAAATCGCGGGCCAAACCCTGACTTTGGTGTTCGGCAAAACAAGATAAAGCAAAAAGAACCCCACAACCGCTACCACATACGACAATACTATCGGGGCCGTATGCGAAACAACCGTTTTCTGGATTTCGCTTATAGCCGCGTATTTCGTCGAGACATAAACGGCCGTCGCCGCAAGCAGAGGCACAAGCGTAAAAAGCGCCCAGTAATTTACAATCCTGTGTATTATGCTTCTGCCCCTGCCCACGCCCCATATATGATTGAACGCGCTTTCAATCGTCGCCAGCAGGTCAACCGCCGCCCATATTATAAATATGGCGCCTAATATCGCGATTGTCCCCTGATTGAACCCGGCAAATATCTTCTCCACAATCGCGTCGAGCTTTTCAGTCAGCTTTATCGAAACGTCCGAGTTGTCGGGGTCGGGGTATTCGATTGTCGAAAGGTGCAGTTCCGTATAAAACGCATATCTTAATTTTTGCCCGATATCCGCGTATTTCGGAAACAACTGGAAAGCAAGAAGCGTTACAACCGCCAGCGGGACGATGCCGAATATCGTGTGATACGAAAGCGCCGCCGCCTGCGGGCCTGCGCGGTTTTTACTCAACAGGCGCGCACAGTGCCACCATAATTTCCTCTGAAAAACCAGAAACCGCCCTATTCTGCCCAATTGCACCGTGGGCGTCGATAAAAAACCGTCGAACATCCTTTGTTCCTTTCACTGCCAAAAGGAAATCTGTTTTATTTTTTCTTCCCCTTTTCGAAAAGCAGATCAAGCCCGGTTTGTATCAGCTCCTGCTGAACCGTTTTACCTATGTCCAGCTCAGGATGTCCAGGCGTGCCCTTGACATACGCGGTAATTCTGCGGCTGCCCTCTTCTTCTCCCGTCCTGACGAGGCCGCCTTTGGCTGCTATCGGCAGCGTGATGCTCATATTCTCGATTTTTTTGTTCGCGTCGAGAGGAACGCTGCCGACGAAATTAATCGGCATATTGCCGATATCCATCTGCATATTGTCATATCTGGCAAAACCGTCCTTGACGATAAACGCTGTTGGGTGAATTGTCATCAGGTCGCCGCTGCCGCCTATAGCTGTCAGTATTGCCCCCAGCAGACCGCTTTGCATCCTGACCCCCGTAAGCGAGATGGTTCCCGCTATATCAGCGTCTTCAGGTTTGCCGCCTGATATCGGGACAACCATTTTGTTGCAGTCAAAATTTACGAGTCCGCTGACCCCTGAAGCGCCTGTAAAAATAGGGTTTACCCTGTTAAGCAATTGATTGGCCACGATATCGTTGATTTGCACGTCCTTGACGACGTGCATCGGGCCCGGCGTCTTGAACAATACTGGTTTTTGCTTGAAATCGGCAGAGCCGCCGAAATTGAGCAGGCCCTCGTTGACCGCAGTTGTAAATGGCGCTATCGTCAAAAAACCCTTGTCCACTTTTATATCCACGTTTGTCGCGCCCAGATTGAGACCCATATATCCGGCCTTGTCGAAACCGAGTTTCGCCTGTGCGTTGAGGTTTGCGAGCATCGCGTTGGGGTCGCTCGCAGAATACCGACTATTGAAACTGACGGTGTCTTTTCTTTTGCCTTCGATAACAAGCTCGCTGGGCATAAAAGCCGAAAGCATACTGCTCAATGTTTTCCAGTCGTAATCAAGCTGGGCGTTGCCCTCAACGCTGCCGTTTTTGCCTTCGGTCTTCTGCTGGATGTTGCTTTTAATTTTTATGTCGGGACTTGTAATCTGTACCTTGTAGGTTTTCAGCGTCGGCGTCACATCGGCATCGAGGGCAAGCTCGACGGGATTCTGCATAAACGGCTCTTTGCCGGGGGCCTTAACCATCAAATTTGCTATTTTGGTTGATTCGGTCTTTAATTTGAAACTGTCCCCGGCAAAACCGACCGTTACGTCCGACTGGACTATGCCGCCCAATTGTATGTCCTTTGAAATTGCCTTTGACATTACAAGATACGGCTGTAATTTTGCGAGGTCCACGTCTGCCGCAGTTGCGGTAAGCGACACCGGCCCTTTAGCGTCGTTGGCCATCGGGAGTTTCCCGTCATTGATGCTGAATTTCCCGAAGCTCGTATCGGCCTTTAACTGCTTTATCAAAAGTGTCTGTGCGGCATTATCAACAACAGTTGCAACCTCTACTGCGGCACTCGGCTCTGAAATCGTTATATCCGGCGTGGGGCTGACTCGCAGATTACTTACATTTGCCGAACTTGTAATCGATATTGTTTTGGCCTTGCTGTCGGTATTAACCTGTCCCTTGCTGACTATCTGTCCGCCGAGACGGTATTTGTCCAGGTCTGCGAACTGACCCAATTCAGCCGAAAGCCGCGCGAGGTCCGCCTCTGCGTCATAGGTAAGCGATTCCATTGTGCCCGCGCAATTAACTTTCGCGAATGCGCTTGTTAGCTGCGCCTTTTCGAATTTCACCTTTTCGCCTTCAGCCGCTACCAGCGCCTCTGCTCGAATCGGCTCTGAAATAGAAATGGGCTTGCCTTCAACCATTCCCTTCAGTCCGTCGATGCTAACCTGCCCGGATAATTTCTTCTGACCGGTTTGGGTCAGCGTTTCGACGTTTCCGACGAGCTTGCCTGAGATTATGTTTGTTTTCTCTTTTATGCCGAGCGTCTTAGGTAATTGCGCCGTTATCGCCGGTATATCGCACTCGAGGTTGGCCTTAAGCTCATATTTCGAATCCGGCTTCATTAATTCCGGCATCTTCCCGAAATCCATCGGCATAACGCCATTGGCCTGTGCCTTCAGCCAGTCGGTCTGCACGGTCAGCTTATCGATATTTACCATTTCCCCCTGTTGTGCCATTTCCACCGCTATATTCAGAGCGTTCGTTTTGATTCTATCACCCTTAAGCTGCGGGGCCGTGATTTCCATTCCCCTGCCTGTTACTACCCCGCTTGCTTTTTCGATTGTCCCGTCCTTGACCGCGACTGTCAAATTCGCCGATACCTCGCCTTTGGCCTCTATCTCGACGCCTGCCACAGCCAGTATCGATTCGAGCGAACCTAAATTCAGGTTATTGACCTCGATTGTGAGGTCGCCGCTTGTGTTTTTAATCTCCCAGTTTTTGCCGGGCGTTATCCCGCCTTTGGCGTTTATCGTCGATGCTGCCCCGCTGTCGGTAATATCGGCCGCAAGCGCAAAATTTGTGCGCTGGCCCTCAGGCCTAAGATTCACGGTTGTATTTATCTGCGAGACATCCACTGCTCCCTTTTGCCCCTTTATCCTCACGTCTCCGTCCCTGACCACAAGGTCTATTCTCTGAACAGGTATCCCCACCGCTGCCTCTGTCTTCTGTTCTCTGTCTTCTGTCTTGCGTTCTCCGTCCTGCGTCTTCTGCTTCATCTTAACAACATCGATTTCCACCTTCGGCTCATCAATAATCGTTTCGCCAAATGACAAATTCCCCGTTAACAGCGCGACATAATGAGGTCTTGTGGAAACCCCCTTAACCGCTACCGACAAACTCTCGTTCTTATCTTTGAAACTGATATCGCTGATGCTTATGCCTTTTCCCCAGCTCATCGATAAGTCCGCGAAACCTATCTTGCCTGCGCCTGAGGCGTTGGCCTTGGCCAGTATCATTTGCCGGCAGCCGTTGCTCGACACATACGCCGGCACTGCGAAAATCACCGCCAAAATCAAAACCAGCAGAACCACCGCAATTGCCGCGAGGACTATTTTTAACGCTTTTTTCTTCGGTTTTTTCACCGTTTCTCTGCTTTTTTCCGCCGTTTCCATAAGAATTTTCCTTAAAATGCGATAAATCCAATTTTTATCTCGCGCAAATTTATACGAATGAGGAAATCCAACGTCTTGAGATAACTGTGTGGCTAAATCCGCAATCTACAATCCGAAATTCAGTTTTAACGCTGCATTATCTCGTCCGATTTATGCTTTACAACCTGGTCTGCCTTGTCGGTATATTGCTTGGTAAGGTCGTCGAGCTGTTTTTTGCCCTTTTCGAGGTCGTCCTCGGTTATGGTCTTGCCTTCTTTTTCCTTCTCAAGCAGCTTTATAGCGTCCCGCCGGACGTTACGAACGCTTACCTTGGCCTGCTCGCCCAGTCCCTTTACTTGGTGTGTCAACTGTATTCTGCGTTCTTGGGTGAGGGGTGGGACATTGAGGCGTATGACCTTGCCGTCAACCATAGGCGTAAGCCCGACGTCGCTTGCCAGTATGCCCTTGTCGATATCCTTGATTGAGCCGGGGTCAAACGGCTTGACTAAAATCATATCCGGCTGAGGAGTCGATAGCGCCGCAAGCGCCTTTAACGGCGTAGGATTGCCGTAATATTCGATTTTTATGTTCTCGACCAGCCCAGTCGAGGCCCTGCCCGTCCGCACCGTCTTAAACTCATCCTGCAGGACCTCTACGGCCTTTTTCATTTTATTCTCACTGTCCGTCATTATCTGCTTGACCGGCATAATTTGACTCCCATATCAACAAATCATCGTCCCTACGGGCTCGCCGTTAATCGCCTTGGTAATGTTGCCCTTCTTAAAAATATTCAAGACGATTATCGGGATTTTATTGTCCTTGCACAAGCTGACGGCCGAAAGGTCCATCACGCGCAGATTTTTCTCGAAAACTTCCTGATACGACAGTTTCTTATAAAAATCTGCCTTCGGATTTTTCTCCGGGTCGTCGCTGTACACCCCGTCAACCTTTGTGGCCTTTATCAAGAGGTCTGCCTGTAATTCCGCCGCCCTAAGCGCCGCACAGGTATCGGTCGTGAAAAACGGATTACCCGTCCCGCCTGCCAATATCACGATTCTGCCCTGCTCGAAATGCCTCATCGCCCGCCTGAGTATAAACGGCTCGCACATCGCCTCGACTTCTATTGCGCTCATCACACGCGTCGTGGCCCCCATTTTCTCAAGCGACTCCTGCAGCGCACATGCGTTGATTATCGTCGTAAGCATTCCCATATAATCCGCGGTATTACGCGGTATGAGGGTCTTTTCCGAGAATTTTTGCCCCCTGATGAAATTTCCCGCCCCCACGACCACCGCTACCTGCGGGCCTGATTTACTTATCTCGTAAATCCTTGACGCAATCGATTCGAGCTGGCCCCCGTCAATGCCGAATCCACCCTGTTCGCAAAAGCTCTGTCCTGATAGCTTCAGCAGCACCCGTTTATACTTACTCTGGCCCATTTTCCCCTCGTGTTGCGGGCTTCCAGCCCGCGTGAAAAAAAGGTGTCAGCCTGCCCTGCGTAGCCCTTTGGGCGAAGCAGGGGAACCTTTTTCAATAAAAACCGCTATCCGACGTCGAAACGCACGAAACGCTTAATCGCTGCCTGCCCGCTCGCCGATTTCGCCGACTCTTCTAAAACCTGAGCAACCGTCTTTGTGTCGTCCTTGACGAATTTCTGCTCTAAGAGGCAGTTTTCCTCGTAGAATTTCTTCATTTTGCCTTCGACGATTTTGTCAACGATGTTGGCGGGCTTATTTTTCACCTGGTCTGCGTAAATCGCCTTTTCGCGCTCAATCACATCGGGCTTTATTCCGCTTTTGTCAAGCGCCAGCGGCTTAGTGGCAGTAATGTGCATCGCAATATCGGCCCCCGTTCGCTTCAACTGTTCCGATGAGGCGACGTTCTGGTCGCTCGTGCTGATTTCAACCATTGTTCCGACCTTGTGGTTAAAATGAACGTATGTCGAAATCAGGCCCGACCCATCCAATCGGAATTTGGCGTAGTCGCCGACTTCCGTTTTTTCGCCGGTCTTGCTGACCAATTCCGTAACGATGTCTTTGAATTTTTTCCCGCCCGCTTCTGTTTCCAGCAGGTTCTCAACGCCCTCATCCTTGGCGCAGGCCATACCATATTCCGCCAGTTTTTCCGCCGCCGCCTTGAAATCCTCGCTGTTGGCGACAAAATCCGTCTCGCAGCACAACGACGCCAACACGGCAATTTTACCGTCGGAGTTTGTCCTGCTTATAACCAGACCCTGAGTTGTCTCGCGTTCTGCACGTTTGGCAAGCGTAGCCAGGCCCTTTTTCCGCAGTATTGCCATTGCCTCATCGATATTGCCGTTGGCTTCCTCAAGCGCCTTTTTGCAGTCGCCCATCCCCTGGCCGCTCATTTTGCGAAGTTTAACTACCAGTGCCGCCGATATTTCCGCCATTTTCAAAAGCTCCTGCTTAAATTATTCTATGTTGTTTGTGGTTCCTGCGTTTCCGGCCCCGTTTCTTCTGCTTCGCCGGATTCCGCCTGGGGCGTCGCTTCCGGTGTCTCGCCGGCGCCTTCCTCCGCCGCTTTGCTTTCGGCTCTTGCCAATACCGACCTTCTCGACCTTACGCGCCTCGGCTTGGGCGAGACGTCCTTGCGGACTACTGCCATTGTCTTACCCTTGGCCACCGCCTCGGCAAGCTCTTCCAATATAAGATTTATTGCTCTTATCGAATCATCATTAGCCGGTATCACCACATCGACTTCGTCCGGGTCGCAATCCGTGTCAATTAATCCAATCGTGGGAATACTAAGTTTCCTCGCCTCTCTAAGCGCAAGATATTCCTTCTTGCCGTCAACTACGACGACCGCGCCGGGCAGCCGGCCCATTTTGCGTATGCCCTCCATATTCCCCTTGATTTTACGTAACTCGCGTTTAAGACGGGACGCCTGTTTTTTGCTCTGACTTTCAAGGGTTCCCGCCTGCTGCATCTGCTCAAGCTCATCAAGCCGCTGCACGCGAGACCGAATAGTCCTGTAATTGGTAAGCGTGCCGCCCAGCCAGCGGTCAGAGACGTAATGCATTCCGCATTTTGCCGCCGCCGCCTCGACCGCCTTTTGCGCCTGCCGCTTGGTCCCGACAAAAACGACGTCCTTGCCGCTCGACACCACATCGGTAAGCAGCTTTTTGGCTATCACCAAACCTTCCAGTGTCTTGCGGACATCGATAATATGTATCTGGCCTCGCTTCCCGAATATATACGGCCCCATCTTCGGATTCCATCGATTGGCGCTGTGCCCGAAGTGCACTCCTGCGCTAATCAGCTCTTTTGCCAGCTCTTTAGCCACAAATACCTCCAACTACTTTCTTCAAACCAGTTTTCCACTCAACCAAACAATAAAACGGACACGTAAACTTAATCTGATTCGTATATTATGTCAAGCACAATTACAGCATTGTGGGATATGACTTTATACTCCATTCCTGCGGACAAGTAAAGCAAAAACCTCAATCAATATGGTAAAACAAAGCTGCCGGTGTTATTCGCACCGGCAGCTATTCAAAACTGAATCTTAAAAACCATCAGCAGACCTTATTAATCTCCAAACAGCCAGTTGTCCGCCAGTGATGCAAAATCGAACAGGTCAACGTCGCAGTCGTTATCGAGGTCGCTATCGACTGAGCCGGCCTGACAATTTGTAAAGTACCCCGTTGCGGTTGCCCAGTGCACGGCATCAGGATTGCCCGGCTCGGCAGTCCTGCTTACGAGGTCGCACCGATAAGCGGTTTTGTCAACCAGCCCCGGCAGCGATACCTGGACTGAGCCGTCGGCGCCTGTCTGAACAGTAGTTACAATTTCGTCGTTGAGAAGGACGTCAACCGAAGCATCGGGCGAGAAGCCCCTGCCGAATACCAATATGGGACCGCCCGATCCGCCTCCGCCGTAAGTCCTCACGACGTCAAGCGCGGGGCCGTTAACAGGCCTGGTCAACCCGAAGTAAAGCGGCGAATCCAGATGGTCGTTCATAGGATAGGAGCCAAGACGCGAATCGGTCGTATTCATATTGAAGGTAACTGTTCCCTCAAAAGGATTCGAGCCGGGCAGGAAAAAGTCGGCCGGAATGGTAATTTCCAAAGTATGGTGGTATGGTTCGGACGTATCGGATTCGTATGAGATATTATTTAATCGAGTGGCCATCTCAAGCGGATGCGACTGGCTGGTTTCGTAATCGTAAAAATTGGCGTAGGCATTATGATAATTTCCCGTTCCCCAGATATGCATAGAAATCGAGGCGTCAATATCGGGGTCGGAATCCCTGTCGATTTGCGCGTTTATGAACATATCAAAAGACGAGGTCGGCGGGTAATAGCCGCCCAACTGGATATCGAGAGATATGTCGCTGTCGGGGTCAAAGGGTCTGTCCCAGAAAAGTATTATTTCCCGCATATCGGCGTATTCGAAATTCGGATTACAAGGGTCAAAACCCGGCGCACCGCAGCTTATATCGTAGAACTCGTCGAGAGCGGCGCCCTTGCCCTTGACAACGAACTGAACACCGTCAGGCACGGCTATGGTCTTGCCCGGCATCGGCTTGGGCATAACGATGATATTCTTTCCCCTTTTTTTGGCGGCTCTTGTCATCTCATTTATTTCAGCGGGAGTAAAGTCAGTGCCGCCGTTGCTGTAACCATACATCATCCGATTTATATCGTTGGGGTCATACAGGTCGTAGTTCAGCGTAAGAACATGGGAAACTTCGTGAGCTAAAGTCCTGCCCGCCTTTTTGCTGTTCGCATCCGGCTCGATAATCACTACGGGCAGGTCATGAACGGCGACGCCGTTCACACTGGGTTTTAATACGTTACAATCAGTAGCGATGGTGATTTTTATGCCGTTAGGATCAATATAATTGGGGTCGCCGGGTCTCGGAGAGCCGCCGTATCTTTTGTAAAGCTCTTTCATCCCTTGTCGTCTCAGTTCCCTTCTTTCTTCGTAAGTAAGACGGTCATTGCCGTTGCCTACGTTGACCTTGTTGACGTCCTTGACCACCAGCCGCTTCTTTGCTTTGGCAAGGATTTTGTTTGCCTCCAGAACAACCTGATTTATGTCGCCGGGGTTGGTATTGTCAACGATGTTAATGATTGTGGGTAATTCCTGCCATTCTTCCGCCCTCGGGGCGGGCGCGGTAGTTGCCTCGGTTGCATCTAAAATCCCTGCCGGACAGATACAAAAAACAAATAACACAGCCAGCGCTAAGGATTGTCTTTCCCTCATAAGCCGTTCCTCCTAAAAATAACTTATGTTGTCCCCCACGTTTAGTCCTGGCGATATTCTAAAGTAATGTCCCCGCCGATGCAAGCAAAAAATGGCGATTTTGTTTTATAGCCCTGTTTATTGAGAAAAGCGTGTCCGGCGGTTATAATGAGGTTTTTCAACATAAGCGAAAACACGGGTAGCAATGGCGAAATTCGAATTGAATAACACAATGAAGCCCGCTGGAGACCAGCCGGAGGCGATTGGCCGGCTGATAGCGGGTCTGCGCGCCGGTAAAAAGTTTCAGACCCTGATGGGCGTTACCGGCTCCGGCAAGACCTTCACGATGGCCAACGTTATAGCAGCCGTAAATAAGCCGACGCTGGTTATATCGCATAACAAGACCCTCGCGGCCCAGCTTTACGAGGAATTTAAGGAATTATTCCCCAATAACGCCGTCGAGTATTTCGTCAGCTATT